>JAKSKB010000001.1 GCA_024401975.1 Bacteroidales bacterium
TATACCCCGTATCCGGCCAGTGATGCCGGAAAAGTCAACAGCGGCACTGGCACTTCGTACGTCAAGACAGAAGCTCTGTTGTTCTTCCCTGCTGCCGGCTACGGCGGTAGTTCTTCCCTGCGCAAAGCGGGTACCTACGGCAACTATTGGTCTAGTACGCTCAATGCGGGCAGTGTGGACTACGCGTACATCCTGTACTTCGGTAGTGACGATGTCGGTCCGTCGAGCCGCGACAGCCGCTACATCGGCGGGTCTGTCCGTCCCGTTTCAGATTAATGAATGCAAATTTCCCAGGGCCGCGAGGTGTTCACAGGCCATTGATGATGGTAATATACGTGGGACGATCAGTCCCCATTTGGATGTTTGGTTCCCTTTACTGATTAATCTTGTGAACCGTCCGGATAGAGGGACAGGGTATGTGCCACGAGGGCCTTGGTGGAGGCGGTAGCTTCGGTCAGGGGGAGCCTGACTTCCGCAGTCATCAGCCCCAGATGGGCCAGCGCGGCTTTCACGGGTATGGGATTGGTCTCCGCGAAACAGCAGCGGCAGAATTCCGAAAGATTGTCGTCAATTGCGGCGGCGGCGGAGAAATCTCCGGTGAGGGCCGCGGCGCACATTCCGGAAACCTTGTCAGGGAAAACGTTGGACACGACGGACACCACTCCTTTCGCCCCCATCTCCATCAGTTTCAGCGTCAGGGCGTCATCTCCGCTCAATACCGAAAACCCTTCGGGAGCCCCTTCGATGATACGGCGTATCTGTTCCGTGTCGCCGGAAGCTTCCTTGACGGCCACTATGTTGCTGACGTCCCGCGCAAGACGAAGACAGGTGCCGGCTTCCATATTGGCACCGGTGCGCCCCGGCACGTTGTAGATTACCACAGGCTTGCCGGCGGCTTCCGCCACGGCTTTGAAATACAGATACTGTCCTTCCTGCGTCGGTTTGTTGTAATAGGGCACCACGACCAGCCACGCATCCGCTCCGTATGGCTCCAGGAGAGCCATATTGTCCAATGTAGCCCGCGGAGAATTGGAACCGCAACCGACCACGACAGGCAGGTCTCCTCCGTAACGGTGGGTTATCTTGAGCAGTTCCACCTTCTCTTCAGAAGTCAGGGCCGGTGCCTCAGCCGTGGTGGCAAGTGCCACGAGGAAGTCCGCGCCTCCCGTCACCTGACGCCTGACCAGGGCGGCGTATGCTTCATAATCCACCTCCCTTCCGAAAAACGGCGTGACGAGAGCCGTCCCGCAGCCTTTAAGTATTATCTTTTTCATCCGAATATCAATTCTCTGAATTCATATACCCCATTCAGTCCCTCCGCCATCATTGCGGCCACGACGGCCCCGTCGGCGAATCCCTGTCGCGAGAATGCTTCGTGAGTGAACGAAAGCCTGTCGACGTCGGATACGAATTCGGCCGTATGCGTCCCCGGCACTTCGCCGACACGCTCGGATTCAATCTCCGGGACGCTGCCGAGAGCCTCTGACACTATGCCCGCGATGGTCTTCGCAGTCCCGCTCGGAGCATCCATCTTGTGTATATGATGGATCTCGTTGACACGAGGTGCGTATCCCTTGTCTCTAAGCATACGGCAAGCCGTTTCAATAGCCGCGAAAAAGGCGTTGACCCCAATGGAGAAATTGGAGGAATATATCATCGGGGTGCCGCATTTTTCGAAAAATCCAATCACCTCCTCCTTGATGTCATCCCATCCGGTGGTCCCCACGACCACCGCCTTGAAATTGCGGGCGAGAGTCCTGTAATTGGCCTTGAAGGCATCCGGGGTGGTGAAGTCTATGCACACGCATTCAGCCGCCACGTCCTTGGCCACACCCTGTATGTCCTCGCTTGCGAGAACGGGTCTGATATCTCTCTTGCCGAGGGCCTCCTCCACCAGATGCCCCATCCTGCCGTAACCGCTGATTATGACCTTGATATCTCTGTCATCTGTAGTTCTCATATTCGGGCAGCCCTATGTAGGTGGTTATTTCCTTGAGTTTCTTGTCATCGCGGGGACAGATCAGAAGCACGTCGCCTGTGTCTATAACCACGAAGTTCTCCATACCGCTCATCGCGACAAGTTTCCGGGGCACGGACGAATAGACTATGTTGTTCCTGTCATTCTGGACGAGTTTCTTTGTCGCGCGTATGGCATTGCCGTTTTCATCCTTCGCCGCAAGATAGTCATAGAGCGACTCCCAATTGCCGATGTCGGCCCATCCGAATTTGGCGGGAAGCACCACGGCTCTTTCGGTCTTTTCCATTACGGCATAATCGACGGAGACCCTCTCCATATTCATATAGACCTTCTCCAGAAAATTCTTCTCCTCGCGGCTTCCGAGAACGGTCTCCCATCCGGAGAAAAGGGAAGTTATCTCGGGGGCGAAACGCTCGAGCTCTTCCTTGAGGACTGAAGCCTGCCAGATGAATATTCCTGAGTTCCAGAAGAATTCCCCGCTTTTGATGAACACTTCGGCAAGGGCCGCATCCGGCTTTTCCGTGAAGGTCTTCACCTTCACCGGCACGTCCGATTCAAACACCTGCCTGCCTCCCACGGCCTGTACATAACCGAAATTGGTGTCCGGCCGGACGGGGACGATACCCAGAGTTATGATGACAGGAGAGTTGCAGGCGTGATCCAGCGCCACCATCAAGGTGTCGCGGAACAGGTCGTAATCTGAAATGAGATGGTCGGACGGAGAGACTATCATCACCGCATCGGGGTCTCTTTTCAGAAGAGAGTATGCCGTGAAAGCCAATGCAGGCGCCGTATTGCGCCCGTAAGGCTCAAGGAGGAGATTCTTTTCGTCCAGTTCGGGTATATGTTCTAAAATCAGATCCCTGTACCTGTCCAAAGACACAATCAGGATGTTCTCTTCGGGCACGATGCCCTTGAACCGTTCATAGGCCATCCTCAGGAAGGATTTCCCGGACCCGGTGAAGTCCAGGAACTGCTTCGGCCTGTCCTCACGGCTTATCGGCCAGAATCTGGAACCGATGCCGCCTGCGAGGATTACTCCATAACAATGCTTTTTGTCAAACATATATCGGTAAAAATGCCTGTGGATAATAATTAACTGTCCTGCCGTCACCGTCAAACACGACGGTAACCACGTCAAAGAACATCTCTGCGTCCCGTGGGAAACGTCCGTTCTTGTCATCCCGCACGTATTTCAGCGCGGCTGCGCACATTCTTTTCCGCTTGACGGAGTCCACGCTTTCTTCCGGAGCCGCTGAAAAAGGAGCCGTCCGGCTCTTCACTTCGACGAAATGCAATCCCTTCCCGTCATAGCTCACTATGTCCAGTTCAAGATGCCCTCCCCTCCAGTTCCTGTCAAGTATGACGTGTCCGAGTCCTTCCAGATACTCGCACGCCTCATTCTCGCCCCAGTCCCCCAGAGATTTACGCAAAGTCTTCATAGTCAGTCAAAAGTTACAATCGTCACACCCGTCCCTCCAAGTTGTATGTCTTCGTCCCTGACGGAATCCACCCCCGGCATTGTTTTCAGGAATTTCTGAATCTCGTCCCTGAGAACACCGCTTCCTTTCCCGTGGATTATGCGAACAGAAGACATATTGAGCATAATGGCATCATCCACGTAACGGGTGACTATGTCGAGCGCATCGTTCAGACGTTCGCCCCTGACGTCAAGTTCCGTCTTGAAATGAAGTTTCCTTTCTTGAATGGAACTGTCCACCACCTGCAAGGGTGCGGATGAAGTCTGATTGAAAGCGGACTTGAACTCGTTGGAGGAGATTCTTTCCACCCTGTCCAAAGGGAGTTTGCTGAAAACGTTGCCTATGACCACTGTTACGCTCTTGTCGGAGACCTTGGAGACCTCACCCACCATACCGTTGCTCTTCACCCTCACTTTCTCACCCATCTTGACGGGCTCGCGGGATATCTCCTGATTTGCACCCTCTCCCCTGTCCGTGCGGGCGGGGTGGCGGGAGGACCTGCGCTTCGCAATCTGCTCCATCTTGCGGTCGATGTATTCGTCTCTCCCGGACTCGTCTCCGGTCTTTCTTTCCTGCAGGGCGCTGATGAATTTCTGCAACTGCTTGCGTGCCTCCATCGTCTGCTCCCTGTCGGCATTGGATTCCCTGATTTCCTTGATGGTGTTCTCCACGCGGCGGTTGGCATCCTTCACTATGTCCTCCGCCTCGGAAAGAGCGGCGGAAAGTATCTCCTTTTTCTGTCTGCGTATGTCGAGAAGTTCTTTCTGATACTTGTCCGTGATGTCCTCCAGCACCTTGTCGGTGCTCTTTATCTTCTGGAGTTTCTCATCCAGTACCCTGCGGTTGCGGGCTATCTTCCTCAAATTTCTCTCTATGCCCACGTATTCCCGCCCCACTTTTTCTTCCGCATCCTTCACTATGTGTTCGGGAAGTCCTGTCTTGCGGGCAAGTTCGAATGCGAACGAGTTCCCCGGCAATCCCGTTTCCATCTTGAAAAGAGGCTCTATGTTGCGCGAATCGAAAAGCATCGCGCCGTTGATGACACCGCAGTCCGCTCCCGCCGCATACAATTTCAGATTGGTATAATGTGTAGTGATGACGCCATAGACGCCCCTGCGGTCGATTTCTTCGAGAATGGCCTCGGCGATTGCACCACCCGCCGCCGGCTCCGTACCGGAACCGAATTCGTCTATCAGTACAAGAGTCTTCGAATCGGCAACCGCGAGCATATCCTTCATACCGGTAAGGAAGGAACTGTAGGTGCTGAGGTCATTTTCTATCGACTGGTCGTCACCGATGCTGAGCATAATGCGGTCGAACACACACATTTCAGATGCTTCCGACGTCGGAATCAGCATACCCCACTGGAACATATACTGAAGCAGCCCGACAGTCTTGAGGCAAACTGACTTGCCGCCCGCGTTGGGACCGGAAATCAGCAGGATGTGCTTCTTCGGAGAAAGAGTCACCGACAAAGGAACCATTTCGCGCCCTTCCCTGGCAAGGGACTTTTCAAGCAGCGGATGGCGTGCCTTGCGGAGATTCATTTCTCCGCATTCGGAAATCACAGGCACCCCCGCGATATAGTCGAGAGCGGTTCCGGCCTTAGCCATAAGGAAATCCATTTCTCCGACAAATACTGCGCTGTCCTTGAGCTCGGGAAGGTAAGGACGCACGAATTCGCTGAATTCGTGCAGAATATGCGCTATTTCACGCTCTTCGGCACATCGCAGCTCGCTGATTTCGTTTTCGAGCGCGACAATCCCGGCAGGTTCGATGAAAGTGGTCTTCCCCGAAGCAGATTCGTCATAGATGAATCCGTCCAACTTGCGTTTGTTGGCGGAGCTGACGGGGATGAGATATTTGCCGTCCCTGACGGACACGCCCAGTTCCGGATCCACGATGCCTTCCTCCTGCGCCTTTTTCAGAATGGCCGCCGCCTTGCGGGAAATGGAAGCGGTCTTTTCGTTCAGAGCCTTTCTTATGGAATGGAGGGTGTCGGAAGCCGTATCCTTCACCTCACCGTATCTGTCAAGTATGGTGTCAATCCTCCTCTGCACCTCCGGGAACGAGATGACGCTCTTCGAGAGTTTCTGCAGATTGGGATAGATGCCGCCTTTGAGTTCCTCGAAGAACAGTGTCACGCGATGCACCGTATCGCACATTGTCCTGAGTTTGCCGAGGGACAGGAGGTCTATGTTGGCGTTCCGGTTCTGTAGATTGGTGAGGAAGGGGAGACAATCGATGTAGCCGCTCGTAGGGAAGGAGTCTTCGAACATCAGTATGAGGCGCATCTCATCCGTGAGCAACAGCCGCTTGCGTATGAGAACGGGATCGGAGATGAAATCTTCGGAGGCCACCCTCTCCACGGCATAATCCGTGGAACACCTGTCCGAGATTGCCTTTCTGACACGGTCGAATCCCAACTTCGCTTCCAGCCTGATCTGGGCCGTATTGTTGTCCTCTCCGTTCACTGCTCTATGTGGCCTATATTCGCTTTTTCCAATACTACTTTCAATGCCATGGCGTTTTCCATCGTCTGGATTTCACCTGCCCTGACGTACGAAATTCTGCCTGTCTCCTCCGACACCACCACCACGACTGCGTCCGTCTCTTCGGTAATGCCTATGGCGGCTTTGTGCCTCATTCCGTATTCCGGTGGCAGATTCACCTTCTGCGTATTGGGAAGCGTGCATCTGGCAGCGACGAGGCGGTTGTTACGGATGATGAGGGCACCGTCGTGCAGAGGGGAGTTCTTGAAAAAAAGATTCTGTATGAGTCTGCTTTCGATTCTGGCGTCTATGGCATCTCCCGTTTCCACTATCTCGTTGAGGTTGGATACATTGGCCAGGACGATGAGGGCACCTGTCTTCTGCGCCGACATCAATCGGCAGGCATCTGTAATTTCGTTGATGGCTTCGTCGCTCAACGTATAGGGTGTCATCCCCAGGATGCGGTTGATAAGGTGCTTTCTGCCGAGCGAGCGGTAGTCACTGCCCAACTTGATGAGAAAATGGCGGATTTCAGGCTGGAATATGATGATTATGGCTATGACTCCCATATCGAGAACAGCCCCCATTATCTGCGTCAGCAACTTCATGTTCAGGACGGCCGCCACCATCTTTATGACGAAAAGCAACAGTATCGCTATGAAGATGCTTACAGCGGAAGATCCCTTCATCCATTTGAGGATGAGGAATATAAGGACGGTCACGACCATTACGTCCAGAATGTCGATGAGACCGATGTCGAGAAATCCTATGTTGTATAAAAGCATATCAGCGTATCAAATGAGAGTTTCAAATGCAAGTTACGAAAGTTGCGGGTCCCGTAAGACTGACCCGGGTGAATCTTTTCCCTTCGGGGACGAAACGGACTTCGAGCCGCGAACCTGGGGTCTCCACTTCGTAGTACAATTCGTCTCCGTCCCTGCCCGAAGGCGCAATTCCGTTGCTGTATGCCGCGGCAGCACACGCCACGACTCCCGTCCCGCAAGCGGCAGTCTCGGCTTCCACGCCCCTTTCGAAGGTGCGTACGGAGATAATCCCGTCCCCTTCACTGACAAAATCCACGTTCACGCCTCCCGGTGCGAATTCCTTGCAGGAGCGGATGACCTTCCCCGCGGCGTTGACGTTTATCTCGCGCACGTTCTCGTCGAAAACGACGAAATGAGGGGCACCCGTATCGAGAAGCCACCCGTCTACAGGAGCCTCTTCAAGTTCTTCAAAGTATCTGACGCCTTCTATGTCCGACATACTCAGCCGTATCAGGTCGGTCGCCCCGTCGGAGGAAAGGATGTGCGCTTCGTGCATACCGTCAGGAGCCTCGAAAATGTAGATTCCGTCTCCACCGGAAGGCCTTATCCCGAGAGAGGAAGCGAAAGCGGCTATGCACCGTCCTCCATTGCCGCACATCATCCCTGTAGTTCCGTCGGGATTGAAAAATTCCATCCTGAAATCCGCTTCCCGGGACTCTGTGAGAATGATGAGCCCCTCTGCGCTGAACTCATCGCAGAGGAGGGTCACGGTGCCTTTGTTCCTGAACTTCTGCACCTGCTCCCCCCGTCCGTCCATCACGACGAAGACGTTGCCCGCTCCGGAATACTTGCAGAATCTCATATTCTTCTTTCGATTTTGGCACCGAGCGAGTTGAGTCGGACATCTATGTCCTCATAGCCTCTGTCAATCTGCTCCACGTTGTCTATTTCCGAAATGCCCTTGGCGGACATCGCTGCCAGGAGCATAGCGATTCCGGCGCGGATGTCAGGCGAGACCATATGGGCCGCTTTCAAGCGGAAACGGTGATCGTGTCCTATGACCACAGCCCTGTGCGGGTCGCACAGTATTATCTGCGCGCCCATATCTATCAGCTTGTCCACGAAGAAAAGGCGGCTCTCGAACATCTTCTGATGAATCAGGACGCTTCCCCTGCACTGCGTGGCCACCACCAGCATCACGCTCAGCAAATCCGGAGTGAGCCCCGGCCACGGAGCATCGGCCAGAGTCATTATCGACCCGTCCATGAAGGACTCTATCTCATAACTTTCCTGCGCCGGTACAAATATGTCGCAATTTCTCTGTTCCACCTTCACACCCAGACGCTGGAAGCAGGCCGGGATAATCCCGAGGTCGTTGAAGGAGACGTCCTTGATTGTGATGGAACTGCTATTGAGGGCGGCCATACCGATGAAACTCCCCACTTCAATCATATCCGGAAGAACGGTGTGGGTGGTCCCGTGAAGAGTCTTTACACCCTTTATCCTGAGCAGGTTGGAACCTATCCCCTCTATATTGGCGCCCATAGCCGTCAGAAGTCTGCAAAGCTGCTGTATGTAGGGCTCGCAGGCGGCATTGAATATCTCGGTGTCGCCTTCAGCCATACAGGCGGCCATCAGGATATTGGCCGTACCTGTGACAGAAGCCTCATCCAGAAGCATCCTGCAACCCTTCAGGGAACGCGCTTCCACAAGGAACGCCTTCCGGCGGGAGTCATAGCTGAGGTCGGCTCCCAGTTTGTTGAAACCCTCCAGATGGGTATCCACCCTGCGACGACCGATTTTGTCGCCTCCCGGTTTGGGGAACCAGGCCTTCCCGAATCTCGCCAGAAGGGGACCTATGACCATTACGGAACCGCGAAGGGTGGCGCATCTCTGCACAAACTCTTCGCTTCCGGCATATCCTGCATCGATACGGGAGGCGTTGAAAGTGTAATCCCCCTTGGAATGGCGGGTCACCTTCACTCCCATCTCCTCCAGCAGCATAATAAGGTTCTTTACGTCCAGAATTTCCGGAACATTTGAGATTCGGACGTCCTCATCAGTGAGTATGACCGCGCTGATGACTTCCAGAGCCTCATTTTTCGCGCCCTGCGGGCGAATCTCTCCGCTCAGGGAGTGCCCTCCCTCTACGACAAAAGTGTTCATATCTTCATATATGCTCGACTTCGGGCTGCAACTTCACCCCGAATCGTGCATCCACTTCATTTATAATTCTTTTTTCCAATGCGAGGATGTCATCCGGTGATGCGTCTCCGCTTTGGTTTACAATCACGAGAGAGTGCTTTTCATACACAGCGGCACCTCTCTCCACGACCCCCTTCAGCCCGCATCTGTCAATAAGCCAGGCAGCCGGAATCTTCACTTTTCCTTCGCCTGCATCATAATGTGGCACCTCCTCTCCGCCATTCTCCCTCGCCTGTGCCGCAATCACGCGAAATCGATTTTCGCTCACCACGGGGTTCTTGAAGAAACTGCCCGCGCTGCCGGTCTCGCAGGGGTCGGGCAATTTTTGTCTGCGTATGCGTATGACGGCTTCGCGTACCTGCTGCGGAGTCTTCGGATCTGTCCCGCCGAGGGCTTCGCCTATCCCCTTATAGGCGGTATTGGGAGAATGTTTCCGAGTCAGGTGGAACAGCACGCTGGTCACTATGTACCTGCCTTTGTCCTCTCCCTTGAAACGGGAATCCCTGTAGGCATAGCGGCAATCTTTCCCCTTGAACGTGACTTTCTTCCTCTCAACGGTGTCATAACACACGACTCCGGATATGATGTCGCTGACTTCCGCCCCGTACGCCCCCACGTTCTGCACTGCGGCCGCTCCGACCTGTCCCGGTATGAGGGAAAGGTTCTCAGCACCCCAATATCCGGCCTCACAGGCGCGGTGGCAGAAATCATCGAATATCACGCCCGCCCCGACAGCCATATACACGTCATCCAGACCGAGGTCAACATATTTGACGAACCTGATGCCGGAATGCAGCAGCGTTCCGCGGAAATCGCCTGTGAACAGGAGGTTGCTACCTTCCCCCACAGGCATTACAGGCTGTGGAAGAGAATTGAAATCCAGTGTACGAAGGTCCTCCTCGCTGTCATATTCGACAAAACAGGCGCAACGCACCTTCATTCCGAAAGTGTTGCGCCCTGTAAGGTCAAAATCTGTCTCTTTCCTAAGCATCAGTCCTCGTCAGACTCCTCGGCCGCGTAAGCTTCAAGGAGTTTGGTCTGGACGTCACCGGGTACCGGCTGATAGTCGGCGAATTCCATCGTGAACGTGGCGCTGCCGGAAGTGAGGGAACTCAGAGTTGTGGAATATTTGTAAAGCTCGGCGAGCGGAACGCGGGCCTTGAGCACGGCGAATCCGTTGTCCGTTC
Source organism: Bacteroidales bacterium (assembly GCA_024401975.1). Lineage (GTDB taxonomy): Bacteria > Bacteroidota > Bacteroidia > Bacteroidales > UBA932 > Cryptobacteroides. Next base: position 10,108 of record JAKSKB010000001.1, read on the forward strand.
CCATATCTCCGAGCATTCCGCGACGGTTCTGAAGGTCACTCATAACGGCACCCTGATATTCGGAAGGAGTCATCACCTCCACGTTGTAGATAGGTTCGAGAATCTTCGGCCCAGCGTTGCGGAATGCCTCCTTGAAGGCATTGCGTCCTGCTATGATGAATGCGATTTCCTTCGAATCCACCGGGTGCATCTTTCCGTCATAGACGAATACCCTGATGTCACGCGCATAGGAACCGGTAAGCGGGCCCTCCACCATACGCTCCTTGATACCCTTGAGGATGGCGGGCATAAAGCCGAGGTCGATGGCTCCTCCGACAACGCAATTGTAGAATTCGAGTTTGCCGCCCCACTCCAACTCGGTGATATCCTGTGTCTTGGGATTGAGTTGGGTGTCCTTTCCGTCAATCTTGAACTTGGTATTGAGTTCGCCTTCAGCAGGGCAGACCAGAAGGTGTACCTCTCCGAACTGGCCGGCACCGCCGGACTGCTTCTTGTGACGATACTGCGCGCACGCGGTCTTGGTGATGGTCTCGCGATACGGAACCTTCGGAGCGAAGAGTTCGACTTCGATGCCGAATTCATTGTTGAGACGCCATTTCACCACGTTGATATGCTGCTCCCCGTTGCCGCTGAGAATGGTCTGGCGCAATTCCTTGGAATATTCCACCACGACGGTGGGATCCTGTGATGAAATCTTCTTGAGAGCGTCCCCCAGTTTCTGGTCGTCTGTCTGGGCCTTTGCCTTGATGGCGCAGCGGTACTTCGGCGCGGGATATTCCACCTTTCCGTAATCGAGCCCCGAGCCAATTGCTGCAAGCGTGGTGTCCGACTTGCCGTTCTTGAGTTTGACGGCGCAGCCGAAATCTCCGGCGTGCAAAGCACTTACGGGATCTTTTTTGAGTCCGGCCACGGCATAAAGAGCGGAGAAGCGCTCCTTGTTGCCGCTGGCGGGATCCTCGAAGTCGATGCCGGTCGAAACGATACCGCTCATAGCCTTGAAGAAGGACACTTCACCGAGGTGCTGTTCCATATCGTTCTTGTAGATGAAAAGTCCGGCAGGACCCTTTTCGTCGCATTTGGGCGGAACTCCCACTCCGAGAAGGAACTCCATAAGCTTCTTGACGCCGATGTCCTTCTTCGCGGAAATGCAGAATACGGGATAAGCCTCTCCCGAAGCATATCCGAGGGAAAGCCCCTTCATCACTTCCTCTGCGGAGAGGTCTCCCTGGTCGAAATATTTCTCCATCAGGGCCTCGTCGTATTCGGCGGCCTTCTCCACGAGTTCGGCGTGCATCGATTCAGCCTGCGACTTGTATTCAGCGGGAATCTCGAGATCCTCTCTCGTGCCGTTGTTGTCCTTGAAGTGATAGTACTTCATCGCCAGAACATCGATGAAACCGTCGAAAGCGACACCCGGATTGACGGGGAACTGCAGGAAGACGGGCTTGGAGCCGAACGCCTCCTTGAGGGAACCCTGAAGCATATCCCAATCGGCCTTTTCGCTGTCCAGCTGATTGATGGCGATAGCAAGAGGAAGCTTCGCCCTGGACGCATGGCGGGCGAAAATCTCAGTGCCCACTTCCACCCCGTGCTGTGCGTTGATTACCAGGATGCCGTTCTCGCAGACCTTGAAAGCGGAGAATGCGCCGCCACAGAAATCATCGGATCCCGGAGCATCGATGAAGTTGATTTTCGAATTCTGGAATTCGGCGTAAAGCGGAGTGCCGTAAACCGACCTCTGGTTGAGCTTTTCTATCTCCTCGTAATCGGAAACAGTGTTCTTTTCCTCAACGGAACCTCTCCTGTCGATGACCTTGCCTTCGAAAAGCATCGCTTCCGCCAGCGTGGTCTTTCCGGACTTTGTGCTGCCTAGCAGAACCACATTGCGAATGTCTTTGGTTGAATATTCTTTCATTTTTCAGTTATTGTTTGTTGTTGTCAGCGTTTATGTGGTATGCCCGAGGGCACAGATTTGCAAATCTAATAAAATTCTATCTAATTATCAATTGCAATTCCGTACTCCTCGCGCAGCCTCTCGACCGCCATTTTCCTATAGGCCGAGAGTATGCCTTCACCGTCATAACCGAGTTCGTCGGACAGATAACGGTTCATTTCCACCTCGTCTGCGCCGAGCCATCTGCACACGTCCCCGAAAGTAAGCAGGGGATTCATAAAAATCTTTTCTTTTTCAAGCAACTGTTCCAGAACGGCTGCCTTCTGCTCCAAATTTGTCATAATTATTCGCGTTTTACGAAGCAAAACTGCTTGATAGTTTTCGTTATTGCAAACTTATGAAAGAAAAAAATCACTTTCAAAAGGTAAAAATTCAAGTTTCTTTTGATTTTGGAAGAAATTATGCGCAGTATGCTATTTTTCTTCCTATGATTTTGAAAAACGACATAATAATTTTGGCAACAAATCATCGGGAATGGACGACGGGAGCATCAAGCAGCGGATGAAGGACCTTCGGGAAAGAGAACATCTCACACAGGCCGAAATGGCCGAGAGACTCGGTATGTCGTTGCGTGCCTACAACGCACTGGAGACGGGGGACACCCACATATTCCACAAGAAACTTGAAGAATTCGCCGCCATCACGCAGACAGGCATCGAGGAGATCGTCATCGGCACCGGCCGGGATTCCGGTGACAGGACACTGAAGGACTCTTTCGAATTTCTCAGGGAAAAAGACCTCAGACGCATTGCCGAATATGAGAGGATGCTTGAGATGGAACGCAGGACCATAGAACAGCAGAAGGAACTCATAGTTTCTCTCCAGGCACAACTGAAAGACAAGCAAAAACTCATTTCTCTTTTGGAGAAACAAATGGGAAATGACTAACTTTGCGGCTATGCCGCGTGAAATCCATCTTCTTGACAGAAAGTATCAGGACCTTGTCGAAGCAGGTCTGGACGAGGCCGGAAGAGGTCCTCTCGCCGGTCCGGTGTTCGCCGCGGCGGTGATTCTGCCGGAAGGATTCCATCATTCTCTGCTGAACGATTCCAAACAGATGAAAGAGAAGGACAGAGAACTGCTCCGCGGGATTATCGAAAGAGAGGCGGTCTCCTGGGCTGTGGAAATGGTGGACGTGGAAGAGATAGACAGTCTCAACATCTTGTGGGCCTCCGTTACGGGGATGCAGCGAGCCGCCGCCCGCCTGACGGTACGCCCCGACATTCTCCTCGTGGACGGCAACCGTTTCCGCCCGTTCGGGGGATTCCGCTACGAGACCGTGGTGCACGGAGATGCGACTTTCGCATCGATTGCAGCGGCATCCGTGCTTGCGAAGACGGCGAGGGACGAATATATGCGGGCTCTGGCCGGAAAGTTCCCTAAATACGGATGGGACAGGAATATGGGATATCCTACGGCTGAACATCTTGCGGCCATAAAGAAGTACGGCTATACGGAACATCACCGCAAGTCCTTCCATCCCAAGGAATTGGAACCTACGTTGTTCGATTGAAAGAACGGAACTTTTTTGTCATTCACCCCACGTCCTTCGCGGCAAGGGAACGGGCAAGTTCCAGGAAGGCGAGCGCATCCGGCCCGGAACCGAGCGCAACGGGTTCTCCTTCATCACCGCTCTCGCGTATCCCCTGCACCAGAGGAATCCTCGCAAGAAGATCCAGCCCGAAAGTTTCAGCCAGTTTTGCGCCCCCGTCCCTGCCGAAGATGAAATATTTGTTGTCAGGCAATTCGGCCGGAGTGAACCAGGCCATATTTTCCACTATCCCCAGTACAGGCCGGTTGACGTTGGGGTTCCGGAACATACTGACGCCTTTCTCCACGTCGGCCAGAGCCACCTTCTGAGGGGTCGTCACTATGACAGCGCCTTTCATAGGGACATCCTGGACAAGACTGATATGGATGTCCCCCGTTCCCGGCGGCATATCTATCAGAAGGAAGTCGAGTTCCCCCCACCTGACTTGAAGTATCATCTGTTTCAAGGCATTGCAGGCCATAGGGCCTCTCCAGATAAGAGCCTGTCCTTTCTGCGCGAAATAGCCTATGCTCATCCACTTCACACCGAATTTCACTATGGGGAGAATCCATTCCCTCCCTTCTTCATCCGTTTCGGCCTCCGGTGTGAGGCCTTCCGTACCAGTCATTACAGGGACAGAAGGACCATAAACGTCGGCATCGGCGAGTCCCACTCTGTATCCGAGACGCGCAAGGGCGATTGCCAGATTGACGGCGACGGTCGATTTGCCGACACCGCCCTTTCCTGAGGCTATGCCTATGATGCTCTTCACCCCGCTGATTTGCGAATCATCAAGCGAGGTCACGTCATTTTTCTTCCGGGCAGAATCTTCCTCCACCACGGTCTTCACCTCGGTCTTTACCGAAGCGGGCAGATGGCGCACGAGAGCGGCCTTTACCGCACCTACAAGGTATTCCGCGAGAGGGTCGCGTTTCTTGGGGAACGCGAGAGTCACGCATACGCGCGCCTCCCCGACCTCGATGGACTGTACCATATTGAGGGACACTATGTCCCTGTCCTCCCTTGCCGGATGCCGGACCTCGCGCAGGAAGGCCGATATTTCCTGTTTTGTCATTTCTTTGAAGTTTAATGTGCAAATTTATGATTTTCCATCATATTATTTATCTATCTTTGCAAGATAAAAATCAATTTCAGCAATGTACAGGACACACAATTGCGGAGAACTCCGCATAGGCAATGCGGGACAGAAGGTCACCCTCGCGGGATGGGTGCAGAAAGCAAGGAATCTGGGCGCAATGACTTTCGTGGATTTGCGTGACCGCTACGGCATCACCCAACTGGTGCTCGAAGGGACTCCCGAACTCGGTCGCGAGTACGTTATACAAGTTGTCGGGACCGTGGTCGAAAGAGAAAACAAAAATCCCAAGATGCCCACGGGCGACATAGAAATCAAGGTTGAAAGCATAAACGTACTCAACAAGTCGGTGACTCCTCCGTTCACGATAGAGGAAGTCTCGGACGGAGGCGAGGACCTCAGGGCGAAGTACCGCTATCTGGATCTCCGCCGAGCACCGCTCCAGAGGGCGCTGGCTCTGCGCCACCGTCTTGCGCAGGAGATAAGGAACTACCTGGACGGAGAAGGTTTTATGGAAATAGAGACTCCGTATCTGATAAAATCCACTCCGGAAGGGGCACGCGACTTCGTGGTCCCTTCCCGTATGAATCCCGGAGAGTTCTATGCTCTGCCGCAAAGTCCGCAGACCTTCAAACAACTCCTCATGGTAGCCGGATACGACCGCTATTTCCAGATTGTCCGCTGCTTCCGCGACGAAGACCTCAGAGCCGACCGCCAGCCGGAATTCACGCAGATTGACTGCGAGATGAGCTTCGTGGAGCAGGAAGACGTGCTCAACACTTTCGAAGGAATGATGCGTCGTATGTTCCGCAATGCCCTCGGAGTTGAAATTCCGGACCCTCTTCCGCGTATGAGCTGGTACGATGCGATGGACAACTACGGGTCCGACAAGCCGGACATCCGTTTCGGAATGAAGATTCATCAGATCAGCGAACTCGTGAAGGGACAGGGATTCTCCGTATTCGACAACGCTCCCTATGTCGGAGCCATTGCCGTACCGGGATGCGCGGGATATACCCGCAAACAACTTGACGAACTCACCGAATGGGTCAAGAGGCCTCAGGTAGGGGCGAAAGGGCTCGTCTATATCAGACTCGGGCAGGACGGAACCAAGTCTTCCGTTGACAAGTTCTACACTCCGGAGCAGATAGCTGCCATAGCCGATGCGGCGGGAGCCGTAACGGGAGACCTCGTCCTCATCCTATGTGGTGAGAAAAGAAAGACTCAGACGATGCTCGGCGTTCTGCGCATAGAGATGGGCAACAGGCTCGGACTGAGAGATCCGAAAGTGTTTTCCCCTCTGTGGATAGTGGACTTCCCTCTTCTTGAGTGGGATGACGAAACTCAGAGATTCTACGCGATGCACCACCCGTTCACTGCGCCCAAGCCGGAGCACGAGAAATGGTTCTGGTCCGACAGCAAGGAAGACCTTGAAAGAGTGTGCGCCAACGCATACGACTTTGTATTGAACGGCACGGAACTCGGCGGCGGCTCCATCCGCATCCACAACGCCGATATGCAGAAACGTATGTTCGAAGTGCTGGGAATCGGTCCCGAGGAAGCAGAGCGCAAGTTCGGCTTCATCATCAACGCATTCAAGTTCGGCGCTCCGCCTCACGGAGGTCTGGCATTCGGCTTCGACCGGGTATGCGCCCTGTTCGGAGGACAGGAGACCATACGCGACTATATCGCTTTCCCCAAAAACAATCAGGGTCGCGACGTGATGATTGACTCTCCGTCAGCAATAGACGACATCCAGATGCAGGAACTCTGCATAGCCTCTACGGCATCAAGATGACAATCGCTGTCATTCGATTCCGGCAAAGGAGCATTCAAACTCCCAGAATCTGTCACTGAGGTCTGCAACAGGTCGTTTTTCATCGAAGGCCTTCATCACTTCGTCGAAGAACATCTGCCAACGGGGTTTGTAGTACTCTTCGACAAGTCCGTCAAAATCCCTTGCAGCATAGTCCAGAAGGCTCGACCCCCACACTGTGATGAGTGTACGTGCATTCATTTCATAGTAATCCTTCTGTTCCTCTGTGACGCCCCAGCTGCGTGCATCCCCGACCCAGCGGTCCATGGAGAATTCAGGACGGGATCTCAGGACAGCGGTCAAGGAGTCCATCAGGGCAAGGAAATTATCTTTTGCCGCCACCATCCCGTCACGGTCGGCCGCCTTGTATGCTTCTTCGAAACGGTTGAGTGCAGGAGTTGCCATATTGTCAAGCACCTGTCTGCGCGTGTTGGCACGGTCGAATGCCAGAGCGTTGCTCTCCCCTCGGACTGTGTTAAGAATGTCCTCCGCCTTCTCAAGTTCCTCAGGGTCATATCCGTGTCCTCTGGCATCGCCGTTCTTCCATCCGATATCGAAACCGAATCGTGGACGCGCGGTGAAGATGGATGCGTGGTCAACAAACTCATGCTGGATCCTTACGTGTTCGTCCATATGGTGCCAGAAGGCACGGTACTGTCCGTCCACCCTGCCCAGACGACGGTCTGCGATATTGTCGATGTACTCGTCCACATCTTTGCCGGTATCCCACGCGCGTGACATCACGTGCTCGTAAAGCGGCTCGTTGACACCGAATCCTTCAAGTGTGGACCCCACGCCCTTGAAGGACGGACCGCCGTCGGCAAAGACTTCATCAAGATTCTTCGAATTGGTATGTATATTACCCTCTATGGCTGTGGCTCCACCGAAATTGCCCAGATAGCACCAGATGAAGTCCTGCCCTGAAAAACAGTCCAGACGCCTCCATAACGACCTGGCGTCGCAGCAGTAGTCCAGCATAATCAGGCGGCCTTTCGGAACTGCTGAAAGATATGCGTCGATAGTTTCCGGTGTCCATATAGAAGCCAGGAACATCCACCCCATCTGAAGCCATTTCGCTTCGGGGTCGGCATTTTCCAGCGATTCGTAAATACCCTTGGAAATCGTTGCCATTGTTGCCGCGTCGCTGGCGGGAAGGTCGAGTTCGTTGAATGCATCCACGCTGTAGATATGGTCACTGCCATACATTGCAGTCTGCTCTTCGATGAAGACCTTCTGAATTGCGGCAAAATGAGGATCCATAGGATTGAGGAGGGTGCAGTTGAACTCCTCATCAAAACCGCACCAGCTGGTTTTGAATGTCCTCAGTTCCGTCCCAAGCGATTGCGCCAGATCTCCCGGTATGCGGCCGTTAAACCCGGGGAGTACAGGATGCATCCCGAGTTCACGCTCACGGGCGACAATCTTCCTCTGGAGTTCCGCGTGGGCGTCTATCCACTCCTGGGGGAGGGGACTTTGCCAATGGTTTATATTGTTCATCTGATGCCACGGGAGATGTGCAGGCCCCGTGAAGTATGAGCGTATCTGCTCATCCGTCATTCCGAACCTTCTCCACACCTTCTGCCACACGGCTTCCTGCCCGGTAGTCGCAAGCGGCATATTGACTCCGTTGAGGGCCATCCAGTCAATGAACCGTTCCCATTGGTTCCAGTTCCAGAAAGGCAATGTATAACCATAGGTGCAGTAGTTCAGGAAAAACCTGTACGGGAGAAGAGATTCGACCCTTACTTTCTCCGGCACCGGCGGAAGTGTCTCGGGAAGTTCCACGGGATTGTAGTCGTACCAAGACACTTGTGCAAGACAATATTCCTGGAGATATCTGTTGAGCCCCATTGCCATCGAATTGGCATTGTTTCCCCTGATGACCACGCGGTTCCTGACTGTTTCGATTTCATAGACGTCCTTCTGTTCACCCTTCAGTGTCTCGAAGCGGATGGAAGCGGATTTTTCCCCGATAATGCGCTCCGCGAGGGCCTTGGCCGATTTCGTCCCGGTATCGCAGGCGGACAGGAGAAAGAAAACAGGAAGCGCAAGGATGAGATGCTTTGCTTTTTTCATAACTCAATTTGTATCGTGAATCTCACTTTGGCGCACAACGTGCCTTGAAAACGAATTTAAACATTAATTTACAATATTCAATATCTGTTTGCAGCCTTTTGTGTAACGCACAAGAAATCGTGCGGAATTGCTATGTCAGAAATAATCCATATATTTGTGCCATAGTTCATTTTCAGCGCTGGATTTTCCGGGAGTGAACGATTCGTACCCGGCTGTGGGGAAGCCCAAGTTTGCCGAATGCTTCGGGTAGCGCCGAAGACACGGCTGAACCGATAGACCGTTATGCGAGGTCTTTCGGCCGGAAAATCAGGACGCGGTCCGGCGTTTGATATGATTGATAAGGGGAGAATAGCAGCGGGGCCGGGGCCTCAGGCCGCCGGAATATTCACTTTATCAATCATTCAAGTTATGGCACGCAAGTACCGCAATTTCGTTTATGACGAGAACCAACGTTTCATTTACCCGACTTCTGACTGGGGCTTCAAGTATCTTCTTGGCAGCGAGGAGAACAAGGACATCCTGCTGGAACTGCTGAACAGGCTTTTCCCTGATTATCACATCGAGAGTCTTGAATTCCTCCCGCGCGACATCACCATCCCCGTGGGCAAGATGCGGGACGCCAGCTTTGACGTGCACTGCCGCCTGAGGGACGGGAGCCGCATGGTCATCGAGATGCAGAACTACGTGAAAAGTTCTTTCTTCGACCGCTCGACCATCTACACGGCGGCCGCGATTCTGGACCACTATGTCAATTCCAGGACCAAGGGCTACTCAATAGGAAAGACCATATTTCTCGCTTTCGCGGGGGATCCTCTTTTCAAGACCGTCGGCAGAACGCCGGTGAGACTGGCGATGTGTGACATCGATGAGCCTCAGACCACACAAAGGAATGACAAGGTATTGCAAATCTTCATCGAGTTACCTAAATTTGCCGGTAGCCTGCAAGAAATCGACGAGGATACCCCTTTTCTGGAAAAACTATCATACGTCCTGATGGAAATGGCTGATTGTGAAGATATTCCGGATAACCTTAACGACCCCTTGCTGGAGCGTTTGTTCAAAGCTGCAGACACCGCAAGAATGAAAGAAGACACCAAGGAGAGTTACATGAAATCCATTCTCGGGGAGGCCGAATACGAGGCCAACCTGGAGGACTGGAAAGCGGAAGGGCTTGCGGAAGGACTTAAGGAAGGTATGGCCAAAGGACTTGAGGAAGGACTTGAGGAAGGACTTAAGGAAGGTATGGCCAAAGGACTTGCGGAAGGACGGGCGGAAGGTCAGCGGGAAGTGGCAAAGAAGATGAAAGCGGAAGGACTCGCCCCCGAACTGATATCCTGTTGCACGGGATTGTCCGTTGATGAAATCGGAAAGTTGTAACATCCCGGTATCACATTCAAGAACACTGACAGTCATCCCGTCACAGTCCGGACAATATTTCACAGGAGACCACACAAGTGAATGCCAGGGTCGTATTCTCTCCGACCATAGGATACCGCATCAATGACAAGTGGTCGGCCGGCGTGAAGATAGGATATGCCCCGACGTTTATCACCTTATCTACAAATGACAGCGAATCGGGAGAAATACTGACAAACAGAAAACAGCGTCAAGACAATATCAACCTGGATTTCTTCGGAAGATACACCATCTGGGGAATCAACGGATTCAACATCTGCCTGCAGGGCGAACTCCAGAGCGGTTACATCCACTCAAAAATGACCCGTCCGACAGCCAAGAAAGCATTGCTTACAGCCGTCCTTGCACCGGATGAGGTTTCGCGTGGCTTCCAGGTAGGGGTCACCCTCTTCCCGCTGCTTACCTATGATATCACCAAACACCTGTCCGTTCTCGCTGAGCTCAACATACTGGGGGTCAGCTACTACTTCAAAAAAGACTTCATCACTTCCACCTATACCTCTATCGAGGATGGGGAGAAAAGCGTCACATCAAGCCAGTCTCAGAATTCAGTCACCCTGAATCTTAACAGCAAGGCCTCCCTCAAGTTCGGTATCGAATACAGGTTCTAAGAAAAGACCCGCTGGAACGAAGTGCAAGCGGCATGCCCCACCGGGGCGGCTGCGTCAGCAGCGGGGGTAAGACAAAAGGGGTTGACCAAAAAGTCAACCCCTCTTTTTTACCTTTATACCGTTATCAATCGTTCAGAGAAAAACGCTTGAAAGCGGTAACCTTCACGTCTGCGCCGGCCTGGGCAAGTGCTTCCCTGACAGTCTGCTTCCCATCACCCATCTGATACTCCTGCTCGACGAGAGTGTTCTCCTTGAGGAACTTCTGAACACGGCCGTTGGCGATGTTCTCAATCATCTGCGCAGGGAGATTGGCGGCCTTCTCGGCACCCACCTCGGCGATTATCTTACGGGCCAGGGCAGCCTGCTCGGGAGTAATCCATCCTTTTGCAGTATTGGACTCTATATGATCCTCGCTGTCCACGTGGGCAGGATTGATGCCGGCCTTCTTGAGGGCTGCATCGACGGCTTTCTGTATCTGCTCGTCCTTGGTCTTCTCAATAGCGACCTTCTTTTCGTTTTCGAGAACCTCCTTGGGGCAGTCCTCCGCGGAGATGGACACGGGATTCATAGAAGCGACCTGCATCACGATACCCTTCGCGAGTTCTGCGTCCACGGACTTGTTGAATCCCACGATGGCACCCAGTTTCCCGTTGAGGGTATGGATGTACTGAGCCACAAAAGGAGCCTCTATCAAAGAATAGAATGCAAGTACGTGTTTTTCGCCCGTCTTTCCCGTCTGGGCTTCCACTGCGTCGGCAACAGTCTCTCCGCCTGCCATCCTGCAGGCCTTGAGAGCCTCAAGGTCGGCGGGGCAGTTGGCGATGGCTGTATCGGCTATCGCATCGGCGAGTTCCTGGAACGCCGCATTGCGGGACACGAAGTCAGTCTCGCAGCCGAGGCATACGAGGATGGCCTTGTTTCCGTCGATACGGGCCTTCACTGCACCTTCCGTAGTCTCACGGTCAGCGCGCTTTGCCGCAACGAGTTTACCCTTCTCGCGGATGATGCCGATTGCCTTGTCGAAGTCACCCTGAGCTTCCTCAAGAGCCTTCTTGCAGTCCATCATCCCGGCAGAAGTCATCTTACGCAATTTCATTACGTCTGCTGCTGTAATTGCCATAGTCTCTAAAGTTTTTATATTACTCTTCAGCGTTCTCCTCCGCAGGAGCGGTTTCCCCGCTTTCAGCAACCTCAGGAGCCTCGGCGGCCTTGCTCTCCGCCTCTACGTCAACGGGCTTGGCACCGCGGCGCGCGCGGAGATTCTTCGCGACGGGAGCGGCCTGTGCCTCTTCAGCGGCATCTTCCTTCTCCTTCGTGAGCTTTTTCTCTTCCAAACCCTCCTGTATGGCCTTGCAAAGTACGTCCATTATGTATTCAATCGACTTTGCGGCATCGTCATTCGCCGGAATCACGTAATCAATCGGTGTGGGATCGCAACAAGTATCAACCATCGCGAATACCGGTATGTTAAGACGATTGGCCTCCTTCACGGCGTTGGCCTCTTTCTGTATGTCAACCACGAATATGGCTGAAGGGAGACGGTTCATATCCCTGATGGAACCGAGGTTCTTCTCAAGTTTCTCCCTCTGGCGCGTAACCTGGAGACGCTCTCTCTTGGCGAGCTTGTCGAAGGTACCGTCCTCTTTCATCTTGTCGATGGTACTCATCTTCTTGACCGCCTTGCGGATTGTAGGGAAATTGGTGAGCATTCCGCCCGCCCATCTTTCCGTAACTGAAGGCATTCCTACAGAGGCAGCCTTCTCGGACACGATATCTTTTGCCTGTTTCTTGGTGGCCACGAAGAGTATCCTGCGGCCCGACTTCGCAAGCTCTTTCATAGCTTCCGCAGCCTCATCCAATTTGACGGCAGTCTTGTGCAGGTCGATGATGTGAATCCCGTTCCTCTCTATGAATATGTAAGGGGCCATCTTGGGATTCCACTTCCTTGACAGATGTCCGAAGTGGGCGCCTGCATCAAGCAATTCCTGGAAATTTGTTCTTGACATTTCTTTTAAAAATTTTTGATTTTCTCTTTACTTCAAGACGGACGGTAATGACTCCGGGTCAGTCCTCCGCCTTTTCCGCAGTGACGGCAATCTTCAAGCAGCTCCGCCGGATTCGCATCCGGGACAAAGGTCAGAAGATTTGATGACCGCACTGTGCATTTGTAAAACAACGATATCGGCAGGTTAACGTTTACTGAACTGGAAGCGCCTGCGTGCTCCGGGCTGGCCGGGTTTCTTCCTTTCAACCTCACGCGCATCGCGTGTAAGGAATCCGGCGGCCTTGAGTGCGGGGCGGTAAGCCTCCTTGTCCACTTCGCAAAGAGCGCGGGAGATACCGAGTCTGACGGCCTCTGCCTGACCCTTGATGCCACCGCCTACGATGTTCACCTTGATGTCGAACTGGCCTTCAGTCTTGGTCTCTGCAAGAGGCTGGTTCACGATGTAACGCAAAGCCTCCTCCTTGAAGTAGTCTTCGAGAGGGCGGTCGTTGATCGTGATGTTACCTTTTCCAGCGACAACATAAACGCGAGCCACAGCTGTTTTACGTCTTCCAAGGGCGTGTGTCTGTTCCATTTGCTCTGTTTAGATTTCGTTCAACTTAATAACCTTAGGGTTCTGTGCCTGGTGCGGATGCTCGGGACCTGCATAAACGTGCAGATTGCCGAGGATGTCGGCGCCAAGACGTGTCTTAGGGAGCATACCCTTCACAGCTCTCCTAATCAGTTCAGTGGGGTTCTTCGCAAGAATCTCCTTCGGCGTCGTGAAACGCTGCCCGCCCGGATATCCGGTGTAGCGCGTATAGACGCGGTCGGTCATCTTCTTTCCGGAGAGAGCCACCTTCTCGGCGTTGACCACGATGACGTTGTCACCGCAATCTACGTGAGGGGTGAATCCCGGTTTGGTCTTGCCGCGAAGGACAAGAGCAATCCTGGATGCGAGACGACCAAGAGCAAGATCCGTTGCATCAATGACAACCCACTCTTTCTTCACAGTCGCTGCATTGAGCGATACTGTCTTGTAGCTTTGTGTGTCCACTGTCTTGATCTTTAAATGGTTGTACTTAATTGTTGCGTTCCCTACACTACATAGGGGGTGCAAAGGTAATAAAATTTCACGATGCTGCAAAATTATCCTTGAGAATTCGTGGGAGCGCGCGATTGAGTTGGGGAAATATACAGGGAATGGCTATATTTGAGCCACATATCACCGACTATGAAAATAGGCAACCTCGACCTGGGAGAGAGACCGGTGCTTCTGGCGCCGATGGAGGACGTGACTGACGCGTCTTTCCGCATACTGTGCCGGGAATACGGAGCCGATATGGTCTATACCGAATTCGTCCCCTCCGACGGGTTGATAAGAGATGCGGACAAGGCCATAGCCAAGATGCGCACGAGCGATGCGGAAGCCCCCGTGGGAATCCAGATTTACGGACACATACCCGAATCGATGGTAGAAGCCGCAAGGATGGCTGACAGAGCCGCCGAAATCGCAGGCGGGCACGGTTGCGAACTCATAGACATCAATTTCGGCTGCCCCGTCAGCAAGATAGCGGGCCGCGGCGCGGGGTCGGGGATGATGCGCGAACCGGACAAGATGGTGGCCATAACGAAAGCCGTAGTGGAAGCGGTAGGGAAGCCCGTCACCGTAAAGACCCGCCTCGGGTGGGACGACAGTTCCAGAATCATAGTCGAACTTGCGGAGCGCCTGCAGGACTGCGGCATAAAGGCCCTGACCGTACACGGGCGTACCCGGCAGCAGATGTACCGGGGCGAAGCGGACTGGACCCTTATCGGCAGGATAAAGGAAAATCCGCGGATGACCATCCCGATAATCGGGAACGGGGACATCAATTCCCCGCAGAAAGCGAAGGAAGCTTTCGACCGCTACGGAGTGGACGGCATAATGGTGGGACGCGCCACTTTCGGGCATCCCTGGCTGTTCAAAGAGATAAAACACTATCTGGACACGGGCGAACTGCCGCCGCCTATGAGCGTGAGGGAAAAGGTGGAGCTGGCGAAAAGGCACTGCGCCCTCTCCGTGGCCCTGAAAGGGGAGAAAAGGAGCGTCTTCGAAATGCGGAGGCACCTTTCCTGCTATTTCAAGGGACTCCCGGAGTTCAAGGACACCCGCATACGTCTGGTCACGGCTCCTTCCACGGAAGAAGTACTCGGAATCCTTGACGGGATAGCTGACAGATGGGGCGATTACTCTCCAGAAGACAATGTGGGAGTTTACGGATTATAATCATATATTTGCAATATGCAAGGAAAGACAGGTTTCTCCCCATACTTTCTGATTCTGCGACTCCGCAGCCTGCTCTACGAAAAAGGATGGATAAAGGTTCACTCCTCGCCCGTCCCTACCGTCTGCATAGGCAACGTCACCGTCGGTGGCACAGGCAAGACACCGCATACCGAGATGATAGCACGTATGCTTCAAGGCAGCGAAGAATGGAGAGGGAAAAACATAGCGATACTTTCAAGGGGATACGGACGCAGGAGCAGAGGCTTCCAGCAAGTGCCCCCGGGCGGGTCGGCCTGTCTGTTCGGAGACGAACCGGTACAGATGAAAAACAATCTGCCGGGCGTGACCGTGGCCCTGGACAAGGACAGGGTGGAAGGTTGCGAACTGCTGTGCCATCCCGAAACGGTACGCGCGTCGCGGAGGCATAGCGGATGTCTGGACAAGGAGTTCCCTGCGGCTGACGTGATTGTACTCGACGATGCATTCCAGTACCGCAGGCTCAAGGCAGACCTCGATATCCTGCTGATAGACTACAACAGACCAGTCCGGGAAGACCGTCCGTTGCCCCTGGGCAGACTCAGGGACTTTCCGGAAAGAGTCGCGGAAGCGGACATCGTCATAGTCACCAAATGCCCGTACTATCTGGAAGACAGGGACAGGGAGGAATGGAAATCGAAAGCCGGCCTGCGGGAAGGGCAGAAAGTCTTCTTCACCAACATAGTACACGGGGCACTGACACCCGTATATGCGGAATCCTGCGACATCAGATACGTATATTCGAAGCAGGCCATACTGTTCACCGCAATAGCCAATGACACCCCGTTGAAAATGCACCTAAGCGACAACTACAAGATAGTGAAGCACTTCCGTCTGCCCGACCACCACAGGTTCACGCACCGGGACATATCCAGGCTTGCATCGGCGGCGGGACGCTCGCCTATGGCCGCGATATGCACGACAGAAAAGGACGCACAACGCGTCCTTGACTGCGACGTCCCTCAAGACGTCAGGGAAAAGATGTTCCGGATTCCCGTTTCGGTAGGATTCTTCTCCGAAAAGGAAGAGAGGGACTTCAGGGAAGCCCTGCTCGCCGGTATCAGACGGTAAGGATTTCCTTCTCCTTCGCCGCCACAGTCTCATCGATGACTTTTATGTTGGCATCGGTGACTTTCTGAACCTCTTCTTCGGCCTCCTTTTCGGCATCCTCTGACAATCCGTCACTCTTCTGCGCCTTCTTGAGCGCATCGACTGCATCGCGCCTGCTGTTGCGGACAGCCACCTTGGCATTCTCGCCGGCGGCCTTGGCCTTCTTGATGAGCTCGCGGCGGCGCTCCTCCGTGAGAGGCGGCACCACGCAGCGTATGACATCACCGTTGTTGGCCGGGGTGAAACCGAGATTCGCATCCAATATGGCCTTCTCTATAATAGGGATGAGCGACTTCTCCCACGGCTGGATGACAAGCGTCCTGGCATCCGGAGTCGTGACGGAAGACACCTGCGAGACGGGGGTAGGCGTACCGTAATAGCTGACCGTCACGCCATTGAATACGGACGGATTGGCCTTGCCCACCCTGTAGGTCTTGAGGTCTTCTTCGAGGAACTTCACTGTTTCCTTCATCTTGGCATCAACGGAAGAGACGATGCCCTTTGCACTGTCTGTTAGCATAAAAGTCGTGTGTTAAGCGTGAACAATCGTACCTATCGGCTCACCGGCAAGCACCTTCCTGAGATTGCCTTTCCGGGTCGAATCAAACACTATGACGGGCATATCACCCTGCTCGCATAGAGCGAACGCCGTCTGGTCCATCACCTTGAGGTGGTCGGCCATCGCCTTGTCGAATGTAAGGTCGGAGTATTTCCTGGCGCCTGGGCACTTCTCGGGGTCAGCGTCATAGACCCCGTCCACCCGTGTGCCTTTCAGCACTGCATCGGCACCGATTTCCAGCCCCCTGAGGGCTGCCCCGGAGTCGGTGGTGAAGAAAGGGTTGCCGGTGCCTCCCGCTATCAGGGCCACACCTCCATCCTCCAGCAGCCTCACTGCGGCATCGCGTACATAGTAGCGGGCCATAGGCTCCATAGGAGTGGCTGTGAACACCTCTGCGCGAAGTCCCTCCTTGCGGAGAGCGAGTGCGAGAGCCAGGGCGTTGATGACGGTGGCAAGCATACCCATCTTGTCGGCATCCACTCTGTCAAAGCCCCTCTGTGCTCCCCTGAGTCCGCGGAAGATGTTCCCTCCGCCAATCACAACGGCAATCTGATGGCCGGCTCTGACCGCATCCGCCACTTCGGATGCGTACAGAGCCAGACTTTCATCGTCAACGCCTCTGCCCTGAGAGCCACCCAGACTCTCTCCGCTGAGTTTCAGCAATACTCTCCTGTACATTGCGGTCGGGGCTATTGTCAGCGGACGAAGTAAGCGTCGTCGGAGCCACGCCAACCGTCCTTATGCTGGAGCACACCGTTCGAGCGGATGATTTCGGTCTCGGGATAGTCGAGGAAGCCTCCGGTCTTCGTATAACGTTCAGCGTAACTGCTGTTTATCGTGGCCTCCTGCCCGCAGTTGCAGACGTGCTGGCCATTCTGCTTCTCGAGGGCCTGTTTGCAATAGTCGCCCCAGCCCGGCTGACGCGGATCTCCGCCCCAGCGGCGCATATCTCCCCAGCGTACGCCTTCGAAGGCAAGTTCATAGCGGCGCTCTGCCTGGACATTATTCAAATTGTACGAATCATAAGGTCGTATTCCGGCGCGTGCGCGAACTTGATTCATTCCAGTCACATTTTCTTCCAGTTCAACCCACATAAGCAGCATATCGGCGTAGCGAAGAACAGGTACGTTGACCGGGCTGTTGCCAAGGCCCAGGTCAGTCTTGCCGTCGCCATAGTACTTTCTCGAGGAGAGTGCCTCACGGAACTTCAGATTCTCCCCTTCCTTGGAGGAGTATGTCTGGTACTTCTTCTGGACATAGCCTGTGAACTCCATACCGTCGGAGTTGAATTCCATCCAGTCATCGTGCGTGGGAAAGAGTTCATCTTCAAGTACACAGACCGAGGCCCTCTTGCGCGAATCGTCACCGGGCCACTCATCCATAAGCCCTGGATTGACGGGAGCGAAGCCGAAGCCTCCGTTGAAGGGGAATATGTCCGCACCCCCGGCACGGCGCAGGCCGAAGTACCGGTACATCCTGTTCGCCTGTCCGGACACCGGAGCGCAGCAGATTTCAAAGACGGCCTCACGGTTGTCCGTCACGAAATACTCACTCATATCTTGCACGTAAGTATAATCCTTTGCGGTCTCTTCGTTGGAGTAAGGCCATATCATACGGAAATTCTGAATCAAGCGATGTCCGCCATTATCAATTGCGCTTCGCAGCATATCAATAACTTCTCGCTTTGAAAGATGGTATCCATCGGGCAGTTCCAATTCTACAAGATCTCTATCTCTAGCCAGTTCTCCAACTCCGTTGTAGAAACCCTGGTAGAACATATAGACACGGGCGAGGAGTCCTGCGGCCGCGGCCTTGTTCGCGCGTCCCTGAACGTTATAGGAGTAAAACATCTTCTCATATGCCATCTTCAAATCCTGCAGGATGTGCATATAAAGTTCTCCCACTTCGGGGAAGAGCGGGGGGTAACAAAGTCCATCGAGACCCTGGAACGGTTGCTCCACCCAGGGAACGTTTTCGAACATCTGGGCAAGAGTGAAGTAGAAGTATGCGCGGAGCATATACGCTTCACCGAGACACTGGCTGAGTTCCTCATCAAGGCTCTCCGGGTCACCAAGCGCCGTGATAACCATATTGGCGCGGCCTATGCCTTCGTAGCAGTTGGCCCAGTATCCGGCGAAATAGTCACGGTCATTGTACATCATACGATCCATCGCCTGTATGTCGAGGTCACTGACTCCGCCGCCGCCGAACTGGTCATCGGAGACTATGTTGGCATACATAATGTAATTGGAGGTGGGATATTCGCTCACGGATGCGTTGAGCACGGCATAGATGCTGTTGAGCAGTTGCATCACGTCTTCCTGTGTAGCGGGGAAGTAACTTGACACGTTCCCTTCGTCGCCGGTCGCCTTGTCGAGGAATTTGTCGCAGGAGACTGTTGCCATCGCTGCAAGGCAGATGCACAATATTGTTTTTATTGTCTTTTTCATAATTGACTAGAATGAGAGGTTGATACCGATGAGGAATGTTCTCGGGCTGGGATAGCAGCCGAGGTCGATGCCCTGCATCCAGTTTTCGCCGGCGCCGTAGCCGACTTCGGGGTCCATACCCTGATATTTTGTGAAGGTGAAAGGATTCTGCACAGCCACGTAGAGACGGCACTTGCTGATGACGGAACCCCTGAAGAGTCTCTGGAAGTCATACCCCAGAGTGACGTTGGAAATCCTGAAGAAGTCGCCGTTCTCGACGTAGATGTCGGAAATCTGCTTCCAGTTCCTGCCACTGCCGTAAGTGAGACGGGGGAGTCTGTTGGAAGAGCCTTCTCCCTGCCAGGTGTTCAGCATATCGGCAGTGAAGTTATCTTTCTGGCAGTCGATGAACGAGCGGTATGACCTTACAATCTGCTGCCCGAACGCGCCGTAGCCGCTGATGCCGAGGTCAAAGCCCTTGTAGGCGAACCAGAGGTTGAGTCCGGCGGTGAAGTCGGGACGAGGGTCGCCTATCATCGTGCGGTCATCGGTGTCTATGACACCGTCACCGTTGATATCGACGAAAATCAGGTCTCCCGGTACTGCGTCATCATATTTGGCGCCGGAGTAATTTGCAATCTGCTCCTCTGTCTGGAACACTCCCGCAGTCTTGTAGCCGTAGAAGAAGCCGAGAGGACGACCCGCTTCGATGCGGTACAGTTCGCCGGTGCCCGTGCCCAGGATGTCGGACTGCCCGGAAATGATTTCTCCCTGATTGGGGAGATAGAGCACGGTGTTGCAGTTGTGTGAGCCGTTGAGCTTTATGCCGTACTGGAAGTCTCCCGTGTATTTGCCCCAGTCGATGGAGAACTCGAAACCCCTGTTGCGGAGTTTGCCGCCGTTTATGCAGGCGGTCTGGAATCCGTATGCGAGCGGGATGCATTCGGGAACAATCAGGTCACTGGTATTCTTGATATAGCTGTCAAAGCTCAGGCCCAGACGGGAGTTGAAGAACCGCATATCGATGCCGGCATTGATTTGCTTCGTCGTTTCCCAGCCGAGTTCGGGGTTGTCAATCCCTTCGATATGGGCGGTCTGCTCGGGGAATCTCTTGTCACCGAAGCCGCTGAAAGTTCCCTGCACGAGGGTGGAGTATGACAAGGCTCCGAGACCGGAATTGCCTGTCTTCCCCCAGGATGCGCGGAGTTTCAAGAAGCTGAGCCAGTTCTGCGCGCCTTTCATCCAGCGTTCGTTGGAGATTATCCATCCTGCGGAGACCGAAGGGAACATCGCCCATTGATGTCCTCTCGACAGATTTGATGCGCCATCCGTGCGAAAAGTGACAGCAAGGAGGTATCTGTCATCATAGTTGTAGTTGAAGCGCCCGAAGATAGCCGAGAAAGCATATCTGGCATCGGTCGGACCTGCGAAGGCCTGGCTCAGTGTCCAATTTTCGAGGGAGTGTCCGACGAGGAAGTCGAAGTGGTGTCTCTTCCAGGCCGTGAGGCTGTAGGAGAGAGTGTTCTCCCAGGAGATTCTGCTGCTTATGCCCGTAATGCGTCCGTTCGATGCGGTCTCGTTGAAAAACTCGTCGTTGACGGCGTATTCCTCTTCTCTCCAGCTGCCGGTGCCCGCTGACAGGACGGCACCGAGTTGTGACCTCAGTTTCAGACCCTTGATGGGCTGGAATTGGATGAAGGCGCTTCCCTGAAGGTTGAGGCTTCTGGCCTCGTTGAGTCCTCTCGGGGTTGACTGGTCGAGGAGGATGGGATTGGCGAAGCTGAAACTGCCGTCATCGAAGGCATACCCGAGGATGTCACGCGAAGCGGAAGTATAAAAATCGCCTTCGGGGGTATAGATGGGGATGAGGGGGTTGGCGCGCAGGCGGTTGCGGATGGAGTTCCAACTTCCTTCGCCTTCCGTGATGCCGTGCCTCTTGCTGAAAGTGAGATTGAAGGTTTCCCCTATCCTCAATATGTCGAGACCGCGCTTCCTGATGACCACGTTGTCGGTGTTGGCCCGGAGGTTGTAGCGTTCGAACGCCTTGCCGGCACTTCTGTCGGCCTCGAGTATGCCGTCCTGTCCCGTGTAGGAAAGACCGACGGAGAAACTATGGTCCGCAGTGCCGCCGTTGACGTTGATGGTGTGGTTGGTGGTGGCTGCGCCCTTCTTGTAAAGCTCATTGAACCAGTCGGTTCCTCCCCGTTGGCCACTCGTAATGGCCGCGTACTGGTCTTCGGGAAGCATTTCGACCCAGTTGGTCAGCTCCTGCCCCTCGTTGGCCAGCATCTGGTCGTAGAGTTTCATATAGTCCTTCGCGCTGACAAGACCCGGCGCTTTGGCGAGATTCTGCCAGCCGTAGAACCCTTCGTACGAGACGGAGGTGCGGCCGCTTCCGCCGCGTTTGGTGGTGACGAGCACCACACCGTTGGACGCCCTTCCGCTGTAGATGGCTGTGGAGGCCGCGTCCTTGAGGATTTCTATGGACTCTATGTCAGCAGGGTTGAGGGCATCTATACTGCCGCCAGCCACTCCGTCGATGACGTAGAGGGGCTCGGAGTCTCCGACTATGGTGCTGATGCCGCGTATGTTGACCTTGTAGCCTGATCCGGGCTGACCGGATTCCTGCGTGATGAAGGCGCCGGGGGTCTGGCTCTGCAGAGCGCCGATTGCGTTGACGGGGCTGAGACTGGTGATGGCTGCACCGTCAACGTGGACGGTGGAACCGGTGAGGAGCCCTTTCCGCTGCGTGGCATAGCCCACTGCAACGATTTCGTTGAGTCCGTCGAAGTCAGGGGTCAACCCGACTTCCACCGATGCGTTGCCGTTCAGTTCGACGTCTTCGGTGGCATATCCGAGGAAAGTCACCTGAAGTGTCCCATAAGCGGGGGCGTCAATGGAGAAACTTCCGTCATCGCCCGAAGTGACGAAGGACGACGTGCCCTTGATGGCGATTGACGCGCAGGAGACCGGAGCCTTCGACTGCGCATCAATGACGCTTCCCTTGACCGTGACGGTCTGTGCGGACAGTGATGCCGCCAGAGCGAACAGGGTGAGAACCGGAGTGAATACCTTTTTCATACTTAATTATTATGGGGATAAATGGTTTCTGTTGGAGCAAATGCTTAAAATCGTACAAATTTAACAAAACTTTTTGATTTTGCTGCAAAGAGTATATATTTGCATAATTCAGACAACAACAAACGATATGTTCATCTTCAACTCCTCCATCGGCAAGAAGTTTGTCCAGGCAGTGTCGGGAGCCTTTCTCATCTTTTTCCTCCTGCTGCACGCCACCATCAATTTCTTTTCCGTAATCGATTCGTTCACCGGGAAATTCGGGATAGCCGCCGCGGATGACAAACTGTTCTCCGCAGGCGACGGACTTTTCAAGCTCGGCTGCGACTTTATGAGCACGCCCGTCATCTCGATTATGGTGCCTGTGCTGGCTCTCGGATTCATCGTGCACATTCTCTACGGATGCTGGCTGACGTTCAAGAACATAATCGCCCGCGGAGGGGTCAGACGCTATGAAGTGTCCAGCACTGCCGCAGCCGATTCGTGGTCATCCAGAAATATGTTCGTACTCGGTATTGTAATCTTCGGGTTCATCTGTTTCCACCTGTTCCATTTCTGGGCGAAGATGCAGCTTCCGGAGATGTTCGGCATAGGGACTTTCGAGAACAACCCGTACGTGCTTCTCACGGTGGTGTTCGGGCACTGGTGGATAACCCTGCTCTATATCCTGTGGTTCGTGTCCATCTGGTTCCATCTCACGCACGGATTCTGGAGTATGTTCCAGACGGTGGGCTGGGACGGGCAGACCTGGTTCAAGCGGGTGAAAGTCATAGGCGTCATCGTGGTGACTCTCATCTGTCTGCTTTTCGTCACGGTCGCCGTCAACGCTTTCGTGCAGGCCAATTGTATGGCGGCATAGAATTGAAACCCGGGTACGCCCTCCCGCATAATGGACAACGTTTATGCAGAAAGAATAAGCGCCTTGCGCGCCCGGATGGCATCGAAGAACTGGGATGCCGTGGTGATTTCCGGCTCCGACCCGCACGGCAGCGAATATCCGGCTCCACGATGGCGGCAGGTCGAATGGCTTTCGGGCTTTACCGGTGAGGCCGGGGACCTTGTCATCACCGCCGGTCACGCCGGGCTCTGGACTGATACACGCTACTTCATACAGGCGAGAGAACAGCTCATTGACACAGGGGTGGAGCTGCACAAGACACGCATTCCCGGACAGGTCCTCATACCGCAGTGGCTCGCCTCGGAAGCATTCAGGGGAAGAAATACCGTCAACATAGCCGTGGACGGCCTGTGTCAGAGCGTGGAGAGCGTTTCCGACATAGAAAAGGCTTTCGATGAAGAGACGGAGGTGAGGATAGTCAATGTCCCGGACCTCCTGGATTGTATATGGACTGACCGGCCGCCTGTCCCCGAAACTCCGATTTTTGAACTTTCGGACGAGGATATGGGGGAAAGCAGTGACGACAGGATAGAGTGGTTGAGGGCTTTTCTGCGCGACAATGGCTGCGACTCGATGCTTGTGTGCGCCCTTGACGAAATCGCCTGGCTGCTCGGAGTGAGGGCATCCGACATAGAGTACAACCCTCTGGTCATATCCTATCTTCTGGTCACTTCCGATGAGGTGAAGTGGTTCGTCCGTGACAATTACAACGACGTGTTCCTCACTCTCAATGACGTGGAGGGAAGGATGTACGTCGATTCGTCCCAACTCAACTATCATATCTACAAGATGCTGGATCGCGGGCGTCTCGTTTGCGGGCCTTCTCCCGTGCAGTTGAGGAAGGCCGTGAAGAATCCGGTGGAAATCGCAGGTATGAGGCAGGCCCACCTTTTGGACGGCATAGCGATGGAAAAGTTCCTCTTCTGGCTGGAGGCCGAGGTGTCTTCCGGACGTCCCGTGAGCGAATGGGATGCAGCTTGCCGCATAGGTGCCTACAGGGCCGGTATGGAAGGCAGTATGGGTGACAGTTTCGAGACCATTTCCGCCTATGGCGGATCTGCCGCGCTCCCCCATTACGTCACGCCACGTGTCAATTCGCCTATGCTCCGCGCCGAAGGACTCTATCTCTGTGATTCCGGGGGACAATATGTCTGCGGGACGACCGACATCACCCGGACTGTCCCTCTGGGGCCTTGTTCGGGGTTGGAGAAGGAGGACTACACTCTGGTGCTCAAGGGGCACATAGACCTTGCGATGGCCGTTTTCCCGAAAGGTACGGCAGGGTGCCAGATCGATGCGCTGGCCCGCGAGCCGCTGTGGAAGCACCTGAGAAATTTCGGACACGGGACAGGCCACGGGGTGGGTTGCTTCCTGTGCGTGCACGAGGGGCCGCAGGACATAAGGCAGAATTTCAATGCCCAGCCGCTCCTGCCGGGAATGATTTGTTCCGACGAGCCCGGCATCTACCGGGAGGGAATGCACGGGGTGAGACACGAAAACCTGCTTCTGTGCCGCGAGGAGGGCAGCAACGAGTTTGGAGAATGGCTCGGTTTCGAGCCGCTGACGTTCTGTCACTTCGATACGGGAGCCTTGCTTGCGGAATTGCTTACCGGAGAAGAAATCGAATGGCTCAATGCCTACAACGCTCGCGTGTACGACACTCTCTCGCCTCTTCTTCCCCCTGAGGTGGCATCCTGGCTGTCGGACAAGACAAAGCCCATATAGAGAATCATATCAGGTCGCGGATGATGGCATCGGAGACGAACCATTCGCTTTCCGGGATACGGAGTCTTCCTCCCACGCATTTTTCCAGAGAGGAAATGTCCTTGCCCTCCACTTCCGACGGCTCGATTCCCCTGTCGGTCCTCAGACCGAGCATTATCCTTTCCTCCCTTATTTCTGCGGGGCTGAGAATCTCGCTTCCGGATGTCCAGCGTGGGAGTGTGCAGGAGTTCCAGCTTCGCCTGTCCGCTTCTCCTCCGTTTCCGTGGGCGGGGGTGGAAAAGGTTAGCGAATGGGCTCCGGGTCCCAGCCCGACATACGGCTGCCTGCGCCAGTAGGCCGAATTGTGCAGGGCTTCTCTGCCAGGTTTCGCGAAATTGGAAATCTCATAGTGGCGATACCCGGCTGCGGCAAGTGTGTCGCAGAGAATGTCATACTGCCGCCGACACTGCTCTGCGTCAGCTTCTTCATATCTTCCGTCCCTGACCATCGCCGCGAGGGCGCTGCCTTCTTCGATGGAGAGCTGGTAGGCTGATATGTGCTCCGGGGAAAGGGCTGCAGCCTGCCTGAGGGTGTCTTTCCAGACCGAATCGTCAAGATGTGATATGCCTGATATGAGGTCGATGCCTATGTTGTCGAACCCGGCTTCGCGCAGGATTCCGAACGCCTCAACGGCGCGGCGGGAGTCGTGACGCCTGCCCATCCATCGGAGAAGGGTGTCATCGAAGGACTGTATGCCCATACTGATGCGGTTGACACCGGCTTCGCGCAGTCCTCGGGCATACGCCGGCCCTTTGCAGGCGATGTCTTCGGGATTGACTTCGACGGTGAATTCGTCGGGAGGAGGACAGCCGAGGGCATCCGCAATCCCGGCGATGGCGGAAAGCGGCAGTACGGAGGGAGTGCCGCCGCCTATGTACAGGGTGTTGAGGGCGAGAGTGGACGTGATTTCGTCCCTCCGCGCCTCTATCTCCTCCGTGAGTTCACGCATAAAAAGATTCTGCACCTTTTCGCCGCGGATTTCCGAATAGAAATCGCAATAGGTGCAGAAACTTTTGCAGAAAGGTACGTGTACGTATATCACTTCTATCTGAGAAGCACTTCGGCGGTGCCCAGAAGGGCCTGCCTGGTGTAGACCTCGACGGTGTAGATGCCTTTGGAATAGGAAGGTATGTCGTTGAGATATATGCTCATATCGATTTCCTTTCCTTCGTAGTCAACTTCACGAGACGCGGAGGCGCTCATCATCGAGTCCTGGAAGGAGAATGACACCTGCGTGCCGTTGGTGAGCAGTATCCCGTCCGGGTCTTTCACTCTGATGTACACTCTCATCGGGCCTTTCGGGGCGAGGTCATTCTCGACCAGACTGAGGGTGGTGAGCATACGCACTACCCTGCTGCTCCTGTCCGTCGGCCTGTCGTTGGCACCGTATGCCTCTATGCGGATTCCGCGCGCTTTCACGACCGCGCCTGCGGCTACCTGCCCGCTGAGGTTTTCCACCCGTTGGCTGAGTTCTTCATTGGCTCTGCGACTCTCGGCGGCTTCCCTGCGTGCCGCGACAGCATCGGCGGTGAGCTTTTGGTTGAGTGTGTTGAGGGAGTCTATCTGGAGGATGTAACTCTTCATTATGGTCCTCAGGGTACCGAGTTCCTTTTCATACTGACGCATCTTGGCGCGGTTGGTGGCGTCGGTTTTCTTTATGCGTTCGACAAGTTGCGCAACTTCTTCCCTGGAGGAGTCGAGTTGGGAACTTATCTGTATGTTTTCCGTGGAAAGGGCGTCATAATCGCTCTGAAGGGTTACAATCTGCGCCGTCAAGTCCTCTTTTTCGCTGTTGAGGTCACGGACAAGCAGCGCTTTCGATATCCAGATGTACGCGAGCAGTGCAGCGAGAGCAACCACCAGCGCAATCATAAGGTGCATAGTTTTCTTGAGGCCGGAATTTTTTTTCTCGTTTGCTTCG
The DNA here is from genome assembly GCA_024401975.1 of Bacteroidales bacterium. Classification (GTDB taxonomy): domain Bacteria; phylum Bacteroidota; class Bacteroidia; order Bacteroidales; family UBA932; genus Cryptobacteroides. The sequence continues at coordinate 36,656 of JAKSKB010000001.1, forward strand.
CGGTCGAGTCTCTCCAATGGATCTTCAGTCATAATTTTCGTCTTGAATTGATTATCGGGGCTAATTTAATAAATTTTAACCGAATATTCATATATTTGTGTGTATGAAATACATATTCAGAGCTCTGAGATACTTCGTCTTCATCTGCCTGCTGCTGGCATTGATACTGGCGGCTCTTGTCCTGTGCAACCTGGTTGACAGGGATATTTCCTCCATCTTCCGCAACGGGTATGATTCCCTCTGGCACATAGCGCTGATGTTTTTCGCGCTTTCCTTCATCTATCCTCGTTTCGGCTACACCAGAAGAGGGGCGCTTGTTCCGGGCGAATACCGTCAGATTCGCGGGGGCGTCATCTCCTATATGGAACTCATAGGATACCGCCTCCTCAGGGAAGATGGGGAAGACCTGGTCTTCGTGAAGAAATCGCCGCTTTCAAGATTGCTGAGAAAGAGCGACGACACCATAACGATGACGCGGGAACTGCCGGGATTCTACGTGGAGGGCCCGGTGAAGGACGTGATGCGCATCTGTTCGGGGCTGGAGGAGAAATTCAGGCCCGGGTCTGACGGAGAATGACATCCGCCGCCGCTTCCAGGGCATCGTAAAATTCTTTTCCGAAATACCTGATGAGGGGTTCCCTGAGGAAAGCGTATGCCCTGACACCTTCCTTTCTGCCTTTTGTGACGGCGTCCCTGCAGATGTCCCAGTGATGCATATTGAGAGCTATGCCGCCGCCCGTCAGGTTGGTTATCCGTATGGGATAGAGGCTGCACGATTGCGGTTTCCTGAAAGAGCAGCCGTTTTCCAGAAAGCATTTCTCGATGGAGCACAGGCAGTTGCCTTCCCCGTCGATGCTGGAATATGCGCATTCGCCTCCGGCGGGAACGACGGGAGTGACCATATCGCCTTCGAAGTCAATCTCGAAAAATCCTTTCTGCGCGACTGCGTCCCGTCCCTGCCCGCTCATATATGGGGAGAAGGCTCCGTAGCACCGTTCCAGTTTCTCCGCTTCTTCCTCTTCGAGAGGAGCTCCGCAGTCCCCTTCGCTGCAGCAGCGCCACTTGCAGGAAGCATAGTCGCAACAGAAATAATCCGTCACCACTTCTTCCGAGACAAGGACGCGCCCTATCTGCACTATGGTCCCGAAGTCTTTTTTCATCTTACCATAAATTCGATTTTGAACCCTTCATTGAAGGCGTGCAGCACCTCGCTTACGTCTTCGGGGGTCAGGCTGGCTATGACTTCGGCATAATTCGACGTAAGGTCCTTGCCTTCGGAGTAACGGAGCATCAGGGCGTCCATCATCGAGGTGTTCAACTTGCTGTCGGTGTCCCACTGGCTTTTCAGTATGGCCTTGTAGATATTCATTTCTGCGGGCGCGATGGTCTTGGAGGTGACCATTTCCAAAGATGCCCTGATCGCCGGCAGCGTTGCCTGAAGGGATTTGACGTCCACTCCATCCGGAAGTCCGAAACTGTCGGCGGGGCGGCAGGTCACCAGGAAGGAGAATCTCTCTTTCGGAACGGATTCGACGTCCGCAGCATATTCGGACCACATCCCGTAGCGTATGAGCGTGCTTGCCAATTCTCTCTGGAAGACGAGTTGTGCCACCCTGAAAGCCATATATCTCTTGAAGGTGACGGGCAATTCGGCCGTGAGGTACACGTTGACGCTGTTGTCCGGATAGTCGAACACGTAGGACTTCCAGCCGGGTCGCGAGGTGTATCGTATGTCGGGGCGGATGGAATAGGACCTTCCTGTCGAGAATGCCCCCAAGTGCCTGGTCAGCGTCTTCTTGAGATCATCGGGACGAAGATTGCCCATAATGACCAGCACTCCGTCGTTGACCTTGGAGAACTGGCGGTCAAGGTAGTTAAGGGCTGATTCCGGAAGAGTCCCGGTCAGACCGCGGGACTGCTTTTTAGGTATGAAAGCATAGTCGGGTCTGGAAATGCTGTCCACTACGGCGAGATACTGCCTGCTCACGTCAAGCCGTATCGCCTCGCATTTCTTGTAGTAAAGGTAGCCGTCTTCATCGGCTTCTCTTGCACCGGCAAGTGTATTGAGGGCGTTGAGGAGCTGTTCAATCCGCTCCGACGGTGCAGTCCCGTACACTCTCAGGTCTGAAATCCCTGCCCGGCAGTTTATGCTGATGCCTTCCGCACGGAGGGCGTTTTCAAATTCTCCCGCCGGAAGATTGCCTATGCGCAGATACCGGGTGAAGTCCGAGATGAATGGTCCCTCTCCTCCGGACAATCCCTTGACGTCGGCATACCCTCCTTTTATCAGCAGCGCGTAGTGCAGTTCCTTTGCCGCAGGCTGTTCCTTGAATATCACTTTCATCCCATTGGAGAACGTCCACATCGTCCCTCCCGTCATCGGCTCCAGAGCCTCTGTCTTCAATTTGACCTTTTCCGAAACGGAGTAAGGTTGAAGGGGGGCGGGATATCTGAACGGGCTGTACTTGACACCGGATTTCCACGCTTCCTTATAAATGGCGGTCATCTCTTCCCCGGGGAAAGGATTTCCGGGGGAAGCGATGCGCAGGGTGACGTCCTTGTCAGGGTTTATGAGCGCTGAAGTGAAGCTGCTGAGAAGCGAGCTTTCCACGTCGACAGGGAGCACCTTGGCTTCGAAGAAGTTAACGGAGGCCTGAATTGAACCGAGATGGGTGCCGTAGAGATAGGCGGACTCGCATTGACTGACGTATCCGACATTGGTCTGCAGTACGTCATCGCATATGCGAATCTGCCCGGCGAGATGTTCTTTCTGTATGGATTTCATCTCTTCGGGGCTCACGCCTTCCGTGTCTATTCCGTGCAGGACACCCGCCAGTACGGACAGCGCCTCGCGCACTTCGGAACCGTTCACAGTCACCTCCACGGTGAAGAACTCGTCTCCCGGCGAGGCTATGCTGTCGACATATCGGGTGTTGATTCCTCCAAGGGCTATGCCCTTCCCGCGGAAGGCCGCACCGACGTGGTTTCTCAACACGATGGCGAGTTCATCGAACATCTTGCGCATAGCGAAGACCTGTACCGTACCGGCAAGGTCGGAAGGAATGCGGGGTGTCCTGTAAGTGAGGCTTATCGTGGCGGTACTGCCGTCCGGGACGAGTGAGGATTCATATTTTACGCCGCTCTCGGAGATCCATTTGTACGGCTCGCGGGCGGGGGCAGGTTTGCGGGGAGGCACCATCATCGAGAAAATGCTCATCTTCCCTTTGAGGTTGGAGGCGTCTACGTCTCCGCTTATGATTACCGCCTGCTCGTAGGGAGAGTAGTCGCACAGACCGAAAAGCATCATCAGAGTGGTATCGGACGCTGCTGCATCAGCTATAGGTACGTTCTCGAAACGGAACGACGAGCTCGTTCCGTCCGATTTGAAATAGCCGTCCTCGGAATAGCCCACCCCCTTGGATGCCAGATAGCGGGCGGGGGAAGAGCCTTGAAGGATGGGGAGGGACTTGAGGGCTTCGGAAGCCGTCTGCCTCTCAAGAGGGACTTTCTGCACCACGGCATAATCAGCATATCCGCGGGAGGCCCTGTTGGTCACGATGTAATACGTCAAGCCGTTGGGGAACACTCCCGTCTCTATGTTCGCATCCTTTGCAATCTGCGGAAGAGTCTGGGCTCCTGACAGGGCACAGAATATGGTCAGGGCTATACTGATTGTCGCTTTCTTCATAGTCTTCATTCTTTTTACCGGGAAATCATACAAATTTAATGCAAAAAGTTTTATATTTGTACTTCGCAATCACATAATGTCATTATGAAAAAAATCATCACCGCCCTTTTTGTCCTGACTTTGACAGCAGGAATTTCTTATGCGCAGGATCTTGCGCAGGCAACGGAAATGTTCAACAATGCGGCCAACGCGCTCAATTCGGGAGACAAGACCGCCGCGCTCGACCAGTTCAAGGCAGTGCTTCCGATAGCGGAGTCCCTTGGCGAGGAAGGTACGGCAATCGTAGAAAATTGCAAGAAATACATACCTCAGGTAAATCTTTCCATCGCGAAGGATTTCTTCAAGGATTCTGATATGGACAGCGCCATAGCGGTCCTCAAGGAGTCCGCCGGTCTTGCGGAAGGATACGGCAATGCCGAAGTTGCGGAGGAAGTCGCTTCCCTTCTGCCTCAGTTCCTTCTCCAGAAAGGCAACACCCTGTTTTCAGCAAAGGATTTTGCAAATGCTGCGGAAGCATACAGGGAGGCTGCCGGACTTGACCCTGAAAACGGAGTCCTGCTTCTCCGTCTCGGGATGGCTCTTGCCGGACTCGGCAAGACGGAGGAGGCTGTGGAATCATATAAGAAAGCAGCGCAATTCGGCCAGGAAGCCACTGCAAACAAGCAGCTTTCGACCATATTCCTCAAGAAAGCCGCCGCTTTCCTGAGTTCCGGCAATTTCGAAGGAGCTCTCGATGCTGCCAAGGAGTCTCTGGGATTCCTTCCGAACGCAACGGCTTACAAGGTGGCCGGCAATGCAGCCGCCAAGTTGAAGGATTACAAGGGAGCAGCGGAGATGTTCACGAAATATCTCGAACTCTCCCCCAACGCCAAGGATGCAGCGCAGACCAAAGCCAATATCGAGGCTTTCCTCAAACTGTAATGCAACGGCTTGAACTTCTCGCTCCGGCGAGAACGGCTGACATCGGCATCGCGGCCATAGACTGCGGTGCCGATGCAGTGTATATAGGAGGACCGTCGTTCGGAGCCAGGAAGGATGCCGGCAACAGCATTGAGGACGTGGGAAGGCTCTGCTCTTACGCGCACCGCTTCGGTGCCAGAGTCTTTTTGACGGTAAACACCCTGATATACGACAATGAGCGCAGTCAGGTACACGATATGATGCTGAAAGCCGTCGGGGCGGGGGTTGACGCGTTCATCGTCCAGGACCTGCAGATAACGGAATGGGAAGACATACCCGTCCCTCTCCACGCTTCCACCCAGTGCGCGATAAGGACTCCTGAGGCGGCCGCCCGTCTCGAATCCCTCGGCTTTTCCAGACTCGTCCTTGAGAGAGAACTTTCTCTGGAGCAGATAAGGGACATAGCATCTTCTGTCAAGGCTGAGATAGAGTGCTTCGTGCACGGTGCCCTGTGTGTATGCTACAGCGGGGAGTGCTATCTTTCCGAATATCTTGACGGCAGGAGCGCGAACCGCGGAGAGTGCATACAGGCCTGCAGGTCGGATTATGACCTCGTTGACGGAGACGGCAAGATACTGATGAGGAACAAGGCTCTGCTTTCTCTCAAGGACATCCGCCTCATAGACAGGATTCCTGAAATGGCCGCCGCCGGAGTATGCTCGTTCAAGATAGAGGGACGCCTGAAAAACGTATCCTACGTCAAGAACGCTGTCAGGGAATACTCTCTGGCCCTGGACTCGCTGATATCCTCGCAGCCCGGAAGATACGCGCGGGCGTCTTTCGGGCGGATTGCCGGCGGGTTTTCCCCTGACAGCGGAAGAACCTTCAACAGGGGATACACCACACTGTTTTCGGATGGAGTGAGAAGCCGAGGCTGGTCTTCTATGGATGCCCCGAAATCTATGGGCGCACGGCTCGGAAGAGTGATTTCCGTCAGAAATTGCGGGGTCCGCGCCCTTGAGGTCACGGTAGAACTTCCCGCCGGATGCACCCTCTCCAACGGCGACGGTTTCGCTTTCGTGCGTGAAGACGGCCCGGTGGGAATAAGAGGAGACGTCTGTCAGGGGAACACCATCATCTGCAAACGCGTCAAGGGCCTTGCCGAAGGATCTGTGCTTTACAGAAATTACGATGCCGCATTTGAAAAGGCTCTCTTCAACGCCCCACCTCACAGGGAGATTCCCGTGGACGTCACCATACGAATCAACTCTGACGGGACACTCTGCACCATAGCCCGCAGCGAGGACGGCAGGACTGCAAAGCACTTCACGTCCGCTTCACTTGACACGGCTCGGAACAAGGAAAGAATGCTAGCTATGCTCAGGCGACAGATATCCAGGCGTGAAGGTGACTTCGTCTTCGAACTCAAGGAGATTGCCGGTGCGGACGGCGACATCCCTCTTCTGAGCAGCGCTTTCCTCAACGGCATACGGCGTGAACTTGCCTCCATCCTGTCGGCATCCCCGTGCAATAAGATACCGCTCCCGAAAGGCATAAGGAGCATCCGGGACATATCCGGACGGGCTCTGGCCTCCGACATAGGGCGACACGACGGGGAACTGATGCGCACGAAATACTGCATACTCTACGAACTGGGCAAATGTCCGGTCCATCAGGGAGGAAAGCGGGACAAGCTTTTGTATCTGACGAACAATGGCCGCCGCCTCCCTCTCGGTTTCGACTGCAGACGCTGCGAGATGACTGTAAACGGGGAAAATCACGTCCGGGCCGGCGAGACGGTTACAGGAAGTCGAAAGTAAGGTCCACGTCACCGTAGTGCTGTATCTGTCCCGCGTATTTCTTTATGAATTTCGAAGACAGAGACCCTCTCCAGACTATGTCGTCCTTCTCATTGAAGGGGATGTCCATTTCTATACCGTAACTCTTGGAATTGACTTTCACCACCGCAGAAGCCTTCCACCGCGTCTGGGTGCCTCCGTCATCTTCCGTTATGAGGAAGGCCATCTCCTCCATCTGGTCGGTCCAGTCCGATACGAGTATGGCGTTGAACGGAACGGGCTTGCCCTTATCGCTGCGCTTGACCACAATCATAAAGTCCGTGACGGAGGGCTGATAGTTACGCATCTCCTCTTCCGTACTTGCGGTGAATCCGTCCACGCCTCCCACCTTCACGAAAAACTCGGATGCCCCCCGGAACCAGGAATCGTAATTGCGGTTGATGGTAAAGTCCTTGAGTATCAACGTGCGCAGCTCTTCTTCTTCACCTGAGGAAGTCCCCGCCTTAGTCGAAGGACGCACTATTATGTCATCTCCCTGCCCCCAGGACGGATCCTGACGGCGCAGCATCTCCAATGACGTGTACTGCGAGTCATCGTTGGTGTTGATTACCCATACAGGACGGTTCTTCGCCATCTCTTCATCTACCGTCACTTCCTCGACTCGGCGTGTGCCGTCGGGGTCTTCCACGAGCTGATAACCGAGATTGGAGGCGGATTCTCCGCCAGGGTCACAGGTGATGACAGGGAGGGACTCACCGTCCCAGTTTTCGTGATAGGGCCAGAATATCTGGCATCCGGAGCGTGTCAATTCGGCAATACGGCTTTCCGCGTCCCCGGGAGCCTTGCTTGAGGGATGGCGCCGGTAGTATTCCGATATGAGCTCGCGAAGCGGACGGGAATAGTCGGTTCCCGCCTTGGTGCCGCCCACTCCCGCTCCCGGACTCAGGAATACTTTCTCCATCGTGTATTCTTCGTCATATCCGTTGTCGGAAGAAGAACTTACGGCGGAATACACTTCTTCCATCTGACCCTGTTCTATGGGGAGGGAGGACATCATAAGGGCCACTTCAGAAAGGGATGAGCCCACGATTCCCGCATCATCGCAACAGTCGCACAGGTCGTTGCAGGAAACAAAGGCGATGATTCCGGCCAACGCCGGAATGATTTTCGTAAAAGTTTTCATAGTTTTTTTGTTTTTGCAAAGAGAATAAAAATTATCCGCGTATTTTTTTTGTACGCGGATAATTTTCATTTTGTGAATCTGACGGCCCGGCAACGGTCAAAAACGTCTTTCAGAACCGAACATTTTTTATAATTCCCATCGCGGAAAACCGCTGCGGTCTCCAATCCGAGGGCGTCGTTTATCTCGACCAGGCCTAATCCTCCGTCTTTCAGGCAGGTGGAAGCCCAGGCGGCTATGGCGCGGTAGAAGGCCAGCGGGTCGTCCTCCGGTGCAAACAGGGCGACGTGAGGTTCATATTCGAGTACGTTTCGTTGCATCTGAGCCCGTTGGGAAACCATTACGTAAGGAGGATTGGCGATTATGAGGTCAAACGGCCCGTCCTCGTCCGGACGCCACTTTCCGAATATGTCCGCCTGCAGGAATCGCGGCGGAATCACACCTTCGGCGTGCAAATCTTCAAATTCCTGACTACGGGCCACTTCCAGAGCCTCTTCGGAAATGTCGATGGCTGTGACCGCTGTCCCGGGGCGCGACAGGGCTATGCTCCAGGCTATGCATCCGGAGCCGGTGCAGAGGTCCAGCACCCTGGCGTCCGTCTTGTCCGCGAGCCATTCGAGAGCCTCTCCAACGAGCATTTCAGTCTCCTGGCGGGGAATAAGCACAGCTGGCGTGACCTTGAATGTCCTGTCGCAGAAAATTTGCCTGCCGAGTATGTATTGCAGGGGTTCGCCGTCGCAAAGCCGCCGCAGACAATCCTCCAGCCCGGGCAGGATTTCCTCCGGAATCTCGAAAAGGGGGTCGGTGACGTGGGTGTATCTTCTTACGCCGAGAATCTCCTCACAGAGGATATTGACAAGCGAAGCGGCCTCCCTGTCCCGATAGAGGGTTCCGAGCCGGGATACGCCTTCTGCGATGAAATCCTTGAGAAGCGCTGCGGCCACTTCAGGAATTCTCTATGACAGTGGTGAGGAATGCGCTTATGTCAAGTCCTGCCGAGGCTACCATCTTGGGTACGAGCGAAGCGCTTGTCATACCGGGTATGATGTTGACTTCGAGGAAATAAAGTCCTTCTCCGGAGAGGATGTAGTCCATTCTGACCACCCCTGAGCAACCCAGACGCCTGTATATTTTCGCGGTGGTATTCCGGATGAGGGAAGACTCTCCGTCTGTGATTTCTGCGGGGCATATTTCACGGCTGTGGCCGTTGTATTTGGCGTCGTAGTCGAAATATTCGTTTTCGGTTATGATTTCTATGACGGGCAGCGTCTTCACTTCATTTCCGTCCGCATACGCGGCGCAAGTGAGTTCCCTGCCATCGATTCCCTGTTCGACGAGGACGGTTTCCCCTTCAGTGAACGCATATTTGACAGCCTCCGGAAGGGACGAAGGCTCCGCGACTTTGGTGATTCCGAAGCTGGATCCCCCGCCCGTAGGTTTCACGAATACAGGGAATTTCAGTTTTTCCGACACTTCGCGGCAGAATGCATCCAGGTCATCGTTGAGGCGTATGAACGCATCGGGAGCGCACTTGACGATGCTCCCGTCACGCAGGTAACTCTTGCAGACGAATTTGTCGAAGGCTACGGCACATACGAAGGAACTGCAGCTGCTGAAAGGGATGTCCAGCATTTCAAGATAACCCTGAAGTTGTCCGGTCTCACCGGGGACTCCGTGCTGCATTACATATACAAAATCGAATTTGACCTTCTCCCCGAGCATGTTGACCGAGAAATCAGTCTTGTCTATTTCGGGTCTGGCCCCTTCGGAAAGAGCCACGCGCATAGAGTTTTTCTTCCTGTATGCCACGAGCGACCATTTCCCGAAGCGGGCGAATATCTCATACACGTCATAATTGTTCCCATCGATTCTGGAAGCGGTGAATTCCCCGCTGCGGCACGACACTTCCCATTCGGAGGAATCGCTGCCGTAGATGACTGCTATCGAATTGTATTTTCCCATTGCTGTATATGATTATTCAAAATAATAGTTTTCCTCAGTCTTGCTGGCGGCACCTGCATCCTCTTCCCCACCGCTGCACGAAAGGTTCAGTGTGATGCCTGCGGGGGCGGTGAAGCGGTCGTTCTCGCTGATTTCAAGTGTCGGGTCGGCATACACTTTCTTCATAAAGTACCCCCATATCGGCAGAGCCATATTGGAACCGCTTCCAAGCGCCAGGGACTTGAAATGCACCTGACGGTCTTCGGCGCCGACCCAGACTCCTGCGGTGATGGAAGGGGTGTATCCGATGAACCATCCGTCCGAGTTGTCGTTGGTGGTCCCGGTCTTTCCGGCAATCTCCCCCTTGAGGGCGAATACGGAGCGGAGACGCGCGCCTGTCCCCTGATTGATGACACCCTGCATAAGGTTTTCCATAAGGTAGGCTGTGTATTCGCTGACGGCTTCCATCTTGCGGTTGGTGAACTCCGTGATGGTGTTGCCGTTACTGTCCTCAATCCTGGTGACAAGAAGGGGCGTGACGTACACTCCCTTGGACGGGAAGGTATTGTAGGCGGGAACCATCTCGAAGAGCGATATGTCGGCGGGACCTACGCACAGCGAGTACACTTCATCGATATGTGAGTGAATGCCCATCTTGTGCATCATCTGCGCCATAGACTGGGGACCGAACTGCTTCATCAGGTAGGCCGAAATGTTGTTGGAACTGTGAGTGAGTCCCCATTTCAGAGTGACGGTCTTGCCTATCCATTCATCCTTGTCGGTGCTGCGGGGGGTCCATACGTCTTCTCCCACCATAAACGACTGGGGCACGTTGACGACCTTGTCGCAGGGAGACATCCCTTCCTGCATCGCCAGCGTATAGAGGAAAGGCTTGACGGTGGAGCCCACCTGACGTTTGCCCTGACGGACGTTGTCATATTTGAAATAGCGGTAGTTGGGGCCTCCCACATAGGCCTTGACGTGTCCGGTGGAAGGCTCTATCGCCATAAAGGCGGCCCGGAGTATGCTCTTGTAGTATTTTATGGAATCGTCCGGAGTCATCACTGTATCGATGCTTCCCCTTTTGTTCCACGCGAAGACTCTCATCGGGACGGGTTGGGAGAAACTTTTCAGAATTTCTCCTTCCGGAAGACCGGCCTTCTTGCCGCTGCGGTACCTGTCGCTCCACCTGCGGGCCTGGGCCATCAACGTCTGCGCCATTCCATCGTCGATGTCCGTGGCAAAAGGCTTGTTCTTATTCCACCTTATGTCGGAGAAGAAAGTCTTCTGAAGTTTCCCTTTCCCGCCGAGCTGCTCAGCCACTGCTTCCTCGGCATATCTCTGCATATGGGAGTTTATGGTCGTATAGATTTTGAGTCCATCCCTGTCGAGGTCATATTTCTCCCCGTTGGCCTTCTTGTACTTGTTGAGCCATCCGTAGAGTTCGTCCGTTGCCCAAAGCAGCGAATCCGCCGAGAAATCTTCCGGATAGGCATAATCCGACCGTTTGGGCTTCTTTGCGTTCATCACCCGCCGTATCATATCCCTGAAATAGGGAGCAAGCCCGGAATTGTGGTCCTGTACGTGATATGTCTCTCTGACCTTGTCTATAGCCACCGTCTTGACGGAATCGCAGACATCCCGCGAAATGTACCCCGCCTTCCTCATCCTTTCGAGGACGAGATTGCGGCGGTTCAGCGAGGCCTCCGGATACATTATGGGGTTGTATCCTGTAGGCTTGTTTATCATACCTACGAGCACGGCGGCCTCGTCCAGGCTGAGGTCCGCCGGGGTCTTGTCGTAGAATGTCTTGGCCGCGGCCTTGATGCCGTAGGAGTTGCTTCCGAAGAAAATGGAGTTGAGGTACATCGCCATTATCTCGTTCTTCGTGTAGTTGCGCTCTATCTTGACCGCCGTAATCCATTCCTTGAGTTTTGTCCAGACCATCTTGATTTTGCTCCAGCCGGGGATGCTGCTGTCCATTTCCTCGCGCGGATAGAGGGTCTTGGCGAGCTGCTGGGAGATGGTGCTTCCGCCGCCCTGATTCTTTTTCCCGAGTATGAGAGTCTTCACCCCCACTCTGGCGAGACCCCTGAAATCTATTCCGGAATGCTTGTAGAATCTGGCGTCTTCCGTGGCGATGGCCGCCTGCACGAGATAGGGCGAAAGATCCTCGTAACTCACGTAGGTTCTGTTCTCTATATGGAAGGTAGTCAGCACGGGCCCGTCTTCAGCGATGAGCTGTGTGGCGAGTTTGTTGTCGGGATTCTCCAGTTCTTCGAACGACGGGATGCGCGCAAACGCCCACACGAGCAGGAGGAGGAAGGTCAACAGAAGGAGAGGAACTGTTAAAATCATCCAGAACCACTTGGTAATCAGCTTTTTGGTAGTATCTTTCATAAATTTTGCCCTTCAAAGGGAGGATTTACAAAATTAGCACTAAAATTTGGAAAATTACTCCGTTTGTGTTTTTCTTTGCAGGTTGAAATCAAATTGAGTCGAAATGGAGGGTAATCTTTTTATTGTCGAGTCACCTCACAAGGCAGGTCAGATACAGGGTTTTCTTGGAAAGGATTTCAAGGTGGTGTCCTCCAAGGGGCACATAAGGGACCTGGATGAGAACGGTATGAGTATCGACATCGACAACGGCTTCACTCCCGAATACATAATCCCTGACGGTAAGAAATCTCTGGTGGCTTCCCTGAAAAATCTGGCCGACAAGGCCGGTACGGTGTGGCTGGCATCCGATCCCGACCGTGAGGGAGAGGCCATAGCCTGGCATCTTGTGCAGGCACTTGCCATCGACCCTTCCAAAATAAAGCGCATCACCTACAATGAAGTGACGAAAAGCGCCGTTCTGGAAGCGATGAAACACCCCCGGCAGGTGGACATGGACCTTGTGAATGCCCAGCAGGCCCGACGTGTGCTGGACAGGCTGGTGGGTTTCGAACTTTCGCCCATACTCTGGCGCAAGATACGCCGCGGGCTTTCTGCCGGTCGCGTGCAGTCCGTGACATTGCGTCTCGTGGTGGATAGGGAAAGGGAAATCGCCGCATTCAACCCCGAACCGTACTATTGCGTTTCAGCCCGGTTCGTTCTTTCGGGGCAGAAAGTCAAGGGAGTCCTCGACACAAGATTCGGCACCACGGAAGATGCAAGGGCGTTCCTTCAGGACAGCATAGGAGCTTCTTATAAAGTCAGGTCCGTGGAGAAGAAGGAAGGCAGACGCACTCCCGCCGCGCCTTTCACCACCTCGACGCTCCAGCAGGAGGCCGCAAGAAAACTCCGTTTCAATTCGAGCAGGACTATGAGCATAGCCCAGAGCCTGTACGAGAAGGGACTGATAACTTATATGCGTACCGATTCCACCAACCTCTCAGGACTTGCCATCAATACGGCGAAGGACTACGTCATAAGGAATTTCGGAGAGGAATATTCCAGGCCGCGCAACTACAAGACGCGGACCCGAGGAGCACAGGAGGCCCACGAAGCCATCAGACCTACGTTCATAGGTACGGAGGATATCGACGGCACAGCCGAGGAGAAAAAATTGTATTCCCTGATCTGGAAGCGTACGGTATCATCGCAAATGGCTGATGCACAGCTTCTCAATACTTCCATCCGCATCGGTTCGGACAAGAGGGGGGAACTCTATGAAGTGCGTTCCGCCGAGATACTGTTCGACGGTTTCCTCAAAGTATATCTCGAAGGGAGCGACGACACTCCCGACGAAGAGGAGCAGGTGATTCTGCCGGAAGTGAAAAAGGGTGAAAGCGTGGACTGCGTGGCGGTTGACGCCGAATGCAGGTTCACCCAGGCTCCATTGCGCTATTCGGAGCAGACTCTCATCAAGAAGATGGAGGAGATAGGCATAGGGCGTCCGTCCACCTATGCGCCCACGTTGAAGACCCTTTCCACCGGCAGGGGCTATATCGACTTTGCGGACAAGGAAGGTATCCCGCACGAGGTCATCAACCTCAAGCTCAGCGGCGGCACCATCTCCGAGATACGGAAAAAAGAAATGGTGGGTGCAGAAAAGAGGAAACTCGTGCCTACGGACATAGGGATGGCGGTGACCGACTATCTCAAAGCCAATTTCACCGACGTGATGGATTTTGATTTCACGGCAAACGTGGAGGAGGATTTCGACTGCATAGCGGAAGGCCGCAAGGGATGGACGTCCGTGATTTCCGATTTCTACGGCTCTTTTCATAAGAAGGTGGATGACGCTATGGCGAACAGGGAATATACCCGTATCGAAAGGATGCTGGGAATTGACCCGGCCGACGGCAGGGAAATAGTGGCGAAACTGGGTCAGTACGGCCCTTATGTCCAGAAAGGCGAAGGAGAGAACAAGGTGTTCGCGAGTCTCGGGAAGGGGCAGCTTGTGGAATCAATCACTCTTGAGGAGGCCGTAAAACTTTTCCAGTTGCCCCGCACCGTGGGAGAATACAAGGGGGTGCCTGTCATAGCGCTCAAGGGCCGTTTCGGTCCGTACATCAAATATGGGGACACAAACGTGTCGCTGCCCAGAAGCAAGGACCCGCTCAAGATAACGATAGAAGAGTGCGCGGCGGTGATAGATGCCGAACAGACGAAGGCGAAGGGACCTGTCGTGCTTGCGGAATTCCCCGGCGGAATCCAGGTGATTGAAGGAAGATTCGGTCCGTACATCAAGCAGGACGGCAACAATTTCAAGATTCCCGCCGGTATGGATGCCGCGACCCTCACCGCGCAACAGTGTCAGGACATAGTGTCGAAGGGAACCCCCACCTCAAGGAAACGGTATTTCAAGAAAAAATCAAAAAAATAGCGGGCAATGTCATCATTCCACATCGACAGCATGGATCAGAGGATTCTGTCATTTCTGGTGAACGATGCCAGAAGGCCTCTTCTGGAGATAGCCCGGGAATGCGGCATTTCCGGCGCGGCAGTCCATCAGAGGGTCAGGAAAATGGAAAGAAACGGGCTTATCACCGGTTCCCGTCTTATAGTCAAGCCCGGCATCCTCGGACTCAACGTGTGCGCTTTCATCGGAATATCGTTGTCGGAGAACAACAAGTACGTGGAGGTCGTGGAAAAACTCAAGAAGATTCCGGAAGTCGTGGAATGCCATTTCGTCACAGGCCGCACCGCCTTGCTGCTGAAAGTGTTCTGTCACGACAACGAACACCTTATGAACGTCCTGCTCAACACCATCCAGAAAATCCCCTACATACAGTCCACCGATACGATGATATCCCTTGACGAGGCATTCGAGCGCCAGATCTGGGTCAAAGGTCTGTAAGACGGCGGGCCACTTCCAGGTCTGCCGGTTCCGTTATCTTGATGTTGTATCTTTCTCCCTCTATGAACGAAAGGGGTATGCCTGCGGCGTCTGCGACGGATGCATCATCCGTGAAGGACGTGTCGTAGGGTCTGGAGTATGCCTTCTTTATGTCCTCGGAGCGGAACATCTGGGGCGTCTGAACCGCGAAGATGCAGGAGCGGTCGGCACATACTCCTTCCAGAGACTCGAAATTGCCGTTTTCATCCTTGCGAAGCGCTCTGAGAGTATCTACGGAGGGGACTACGGGGATGAGAGCCCTTGCCGTCTCCATCTTGAGGAACATTCTGGAAAGGAGTTCCACGCTCACAAGCGGACGTACTCCGTCGTGGATGGCCACCACCGCTCCTGCGGGAATTTTTTCGAGCGCATTCCGGACGGAATGGAAACGGGTTATCCCACCGGCTACGATTACCTGGGGATGATGGAAGGAAGAACCTATGCAATAATTCCTCCAACGCTCCATATAGGCCGGCGGGAGCACTGTCACGATGCGTATGTCGGGGCAGGCCTTTATGAATTTCTCGATTGTCATCCTCAGTACCGGGATTTCATCGACAAGAAGAAACTGCTTGGGCGTGGAACCTTTCATTCTCGTTCCACGACCGGCAGCCATTATTATTGCGTAAATACTCATTCTTCCATAAGGAATTCCACCGCAAAATTAAAAGTTTTTTCGTATATTTACGCGATTATATGTATTACATTTAGCATCAATAACAAGATGGCTTTCAATTTTCTAAACCAGCAACTTGCCATTGACCTCGGTACGGCCAACACCATCATCTTCCAGAATGACCAGATTATTCTGGATGAGCCGAGTATCGTGGCCATAGACAACAATACAGGCAAATGCGTCGCTCTCGGGAAGCAGGCGAAACTTATGCAGGGAAGGGTCAATCCCGGGGTCAAGACCATACGTCCGCTGCGTGACGGTGTAATCGCCGATTTCAACGCTGCGGAGATGATGATACGCGGTTTCATCAAGGAGGTCAACCGCAAGCGCAGGAGCATATTCACGCCCAATCTCAAAGTCGTCATAGGCATTCCGTCCGGAAGTACCGAAGTGGAGATTCGTGCCGTCCGCGACTCATCGGAGCACGCAGGAGCCCGTGAAGTCTATCTCATTTATGAACCTATGGCGGCGGCGCTGGGCGCGGGCCTCGACGTGGAAGTCCCGAAAGGCAATATGATCGTCGATATAGGCGGAGGCACCACCGAAGTGGCCGTCATCTCCCTCGGGGGCATAGTGCAGAAGGACAGCATACGTGTCGCTGGTGACGAATTCACCAATGATATCCAGAATTATCTGCGCCAGCAGCACAATATCCGCATAGGCGAAGTCACCGCGGAGAACATAAAGATAGGAGTCGGGGCAGTCATCTCCAATCTGGAGAACGAGCCGGCGCCTATGGTGGTAAGGGGTCCCAACCTGATGACCGCGCACCCTGTGGACGCCATCATCACCTATCAGGAAATCGCCCATTGCATTGACAAGTCGGTAGCCAAGATAGAGGCATCGATAATGCACGTGCTCGAACAGACTCCTCCGGAACTCTACTCCGACATCGTGGAGGACGGAATCTTCCTCTCCGGAGGAGGCGCTTTGCTGAGGGGGCTCGCCCAGAGGTTCACAGAGAAGGTGAACATACCGTTCCACGTCGCGGAAGATCCTCTTCACGCAGTGGCGCGTGGTACCTGCCTGGCACTCAAGAACACTGACAAATACTCATTCCTTATGAGATAAATGAGAAGGGGCGCCGGCATTATGGTATCCGTTGGCAATGCGCTTGCCTTCATTCTTATGGAGACAGCCGCATTAAGTATGGTAATGCACGGCGACGAGGTGCGGAAATCAATGTTCGCATCCATCGGGCACGGTTTTATGGCTGTTGTACTCGGAGCGGGAGACTCGGTGAAGGACTATTTCTCCCTTCGTTCGCAAAATGCCGCGCTCGCCCGGGAAAACAGCGTCCTCCTCTCGGAAATATCCGCTTACAGGAAAATGCTTTCAGATTCGGACGGCCGGATTGCCCCGCATCCCGTGGAGGACAATTTTTCATATACTCCGGCCACCGTGGTCAGAATGAGCAGAAACAGGCAGCACAACTATTTCATCATCGACAAAGGCTTCGAGGACGGAATATACGCGCAGTCAGGCATAATCACGGCGAAAGGAGCGATAGGCATAGTGGATGCCGTTGACCGGCACTGCTCATACTGCCTGTCTTTCCAGAACAGTTCGATAAGCATCAGTGCGCGGATAGGCAGGAGGGGACCTGTGGGTAAATTGGTCTGGGACGGAAAAACCAACGACAGGGGGACTCTGAAGGAGATTCCCCTCCAGACCAGATTCTCCAGAGGTGACACCGTGTGGACGAGCGGGCATTCTTCGATTTTCCCCACTGACATTCCGCTCGGGATCACCGGTGAAGCCAGGATAATGAACGGTTCCACATACGACATCGACATCAACCTGTTCGAGAACTTCTCGTCCGTCCGTTACGTGACCGTGGCATACAATGCCGGGAGGGAGGAAATAATGGGGTTGGAAAACCTTGTGGAGGGACTGGAATGAAAAGGAATCATTTCTGGCCGTTATTTGCGCTTATGGTGGTCATTCAGGTGATTGTCTGCAATTTTGCCCCTCCCGTCCCGTATATGACTGTCAGCATCCTGCCCGCCCTGATTCTGTTTCTTCCCATAGGATTCCATACTTTTCAGGATTTGCTTCTGGCATTCGTTGCGGGGATTCTGGTCGATTTGCTCTCCGACGGGATTCCCGGCCTGAACGTGGCGGCGCTGCTGCCGGTGGCATTCCTGCGCCGCAGCATCACCATACTGGTTTTCGGGAAAGAACTGTATGCAAGGGACGAGAGCGTATCTTTGGAAAAGCACGGAACGTTGAAACTGTCTGTCGCCATCCTGATAGTCCAGTTCATCTTTTTTATCATATATATCTTCATTGACGCCGCGGGCACGAGAACTCTGTGGTTCTGCCTGCTCTGGCTGGTCCTCTCTATGGCAACCTCATACCCCGTCGCGTTTCTGGCGGTTTCCTGTCTTACAAAAAAAAACAAATCGGGATGGAACTGAGCCGCAGGAACAAACTTCTGACCGGTCTGTGCGTCACCGCCGCCATCCTTGTAGGACGTCTGTTCTACGTGCAGATAATCAACGACCGTTACAAGTTGGATTCTTCCAACAATTCGATGCTCTATGACGTCATATACCCCACAAGGGGCATCATCTATGACAGGAACGGCCATATACTGGCGGGCAACAAAGTCGCCTATGACATACTCGTCACTCCGCGTGAAGTTACGGAGTTCGACACGCTTGCGCTCGCATCCGCACTCGACGTGTCACCTGATTTCATAAGGGAGAAGATGCAGGGATACAGAAAGAGAAAGAGCCGCATAGGATACCAGTCCGTGGTGATGATGAAAATGCTGCCGCCGGAAAGATATATGAAATTCGCTGAACTGCAATACAAGTTCCCCGGTTTCAAGGGTCAGGTGAGAAGTATGCGCGAATATCCTTTCAATGCCGGGGGCAACCTGCTGGGATACGTGTCGGAAGTGGATGAGGACTATATGGAAAAGCATCCGGGCGAATACAAGCCTAGAGATTATGCCGGCAAGACCGGTCTGGAAGCGGCGCGGGAAAAGGACCTTCGCGGGGAAAAAGGTTACCACATACTGCTCCGCAATTCGCACAATCAGGTACAGGACGTATATAAGAACGGGGAGATGGACAAGGATGCCGTTCCCGGGAAAAACATAGTGACCACCATCGACGCGCAACTCCAGCAATACGGACAGATGCTTATGCAGAACAAGGTCGGAAGCCTTGTCGCTATCGAACCTTCCACAGGAGAAATTCTGACTATGGTGTCCAGCCCGGGAATAGACGTGGACGTGCTTTCCAACATAGGAGAGCACTACACGCAAATAGTTTCCGACCCGTACAAACCTATGTTCAACAGAGCCGTGCAGGCATCATACCCTCCGGGCTCCGTGTTCAAGCTCATAAACGGTCTGATAGGCCTCGAAGAGGGTGTGCTGCAGCCTTCGTATACTTACCCCTGCGTCAACGGATACCCCTACGGGAACGGACACAAGCTCGGTTGTCACGGCCACCGTTCCCCTCTGGACTTTGAAGATGCGGTGATGATGTCCTGCAACGGTTATTTCTGCTACGTGTTCAAGAACATACTAGAGAACAAGAAATATCAGAACACTTCCGAAGCCTTCGACAGATGGAGGGAATACGTGACCAGTTTCGGGCTGGGGGAAAAACTGGGCAGCGATTTCCCGTTCGAACTCGGAGGGAACGTCCCTACGTCAAAGTATTACAACAAGATATACGGCAAGAACGGATGGAGGTTCTCCACAGTCATATCCCTTTCCATAGGGCAGGGGGAACTCGGAATCACACCCTTGCAGATAGCCAACATCTGCGCAATCCTTGCGAACAGGGGATACTATTATACACCCCATCTCGTGAAAGATTCGGAAGGGATAGAAATAGACTCGAAATACCACGAAAGGAATTATACCAAAGTGGACACCAACCATTTCAAGAAAGTGATAAACGGAATGTGGCTGGCCGTCAACGCCCCGCCGGGGACTGGGAACACTGCCGGCGCTGCGGCTGTCCCCGGGCTCGACCTGTGCGGGAAGACAGGTACGGCGCAGAATCCGAGAGGTGCCGACAACTCCGTATTCATCTGTTTCGCGCCGCGTGACAATCCCAGGATTGCAGTCGCCGCCTACGTTGAAAATGCCGGATTCGGAGCCACGTGGGCCTGCCCCATCGCCTCCCTTCTCGTAGAAAAATACCTGACCGGAGAAATCCGAGAAGAAAGGAAAGCGGTTGAAAGCCGGATAATGGAAGCCTATCTGATGTCAAGAGTGAAAAAAGACTGATGCAATACGACAGACTGTACCATAGAGACATACGGAAGACGATAGACGGGAAACTTGTCGTCTGCTATCTTCTGCTCGTCCTGACAGGCCTGCTGAACATATACGCATCCGTTCATGCGATGGGAGAGCTGACCTTCGTGAACGCCTTTGAAAGCCGGGCTATGAAACAGTTGGTATGGATGCTGGCTTCCGTGGCGGTGGCTGCCCTCATACTGCTTGTAATCAACCCTCAACTGTGGGAAGTCATATCCCTTCCGTCCTATGCGATTGTCGTGATGATGCTGGTGGCGGTGATATTTGTCGGGGGAGATATCAAGGGGTCGAATTCCTGGTTCAAACTCGGTGCGGTAAGTTTCCAACCGGCTGAGATATCGAAGATTACGACCTCTCTGGTCCTTGCCGCCCTGATAAACAGGCCCGATTTCAGATTGTCGAAGATACGGGATTTCATCATCGCAGCTGCGGTTATCGTCGTCCCGATGCTCATAATCATAGCCGAAAAGGAAACGGGGTCGGCACTCGTGTATCTGGGATTCGTGTTCGTCCTATACAGGGAAGGGCTCTCCGGCTGGTTCCTGTTCTGCATCACCGTGATGATACTGCTGTTCATCCTGACCCTGACAGCCTCTCCGTACGTTTCGGCCCTTGTGCTTTGCTCCATAGTCACGTTCTGCTACCATCTCGCGAACGGCAAGGTCAAAAGATGGGTGCTGACAGCGGTGCCTGTCATAGCGTCTGCGGCTTTTGTCCCGAAGTTGTTTTCCGCTGCCGGCGAAACTTCCTTCCTCTCCCGTATTCAACCCTTGTGGATTATAATCGGACCGGTTCTGATTTCCCTTCCGATCAAGGCGTTCAAGGCTTTCCGGAGGAAGAGCCTTTCCGCCTGGATTTCCATAATATCGGTCGTTGCGGGCATACTTGTCATCCTCTCCACTGATTTTGTCTTCAACAAAGTCCTCAAGGACCACCAGCGGAGCCGCATCGAAGTGCTTCTCGGAATGAAGGAAGATCCTACCGGAGTCGGATACAACGTGAACCAGTCCCTGATAGCCATAGGTTCCGGAGGATTTACCGGAAAAGGCTATCTCAACGGCACTCAGACCGCATACGGATTCGTCCCGGAGCAAAGCACCGATTTCATATTCTGTACCGTGGGAGAAGAGTGGGGATTCGTCGGATGCGTGGCGGTCATAGGACTTTACGTATTCCTTATATGGGGCATCATCCGTGACGCCGAACAGAGCAGGAGCGCGTTTACCAGAGTATATGGATACTGCGTGGCTTCCATCATATTCATGCATCTTTTCATCAACGTCGGGATGACCGTCGGTCTGATGCCTGTCATAGGCATACCGCTCCCCCTGTTGAGTTACGGAGGCTCTTCACTGCTGTCGTTCACGATTATGATTTTCATTTTCCTCGCTCTCGACAGACAGGAGAAAAGATATTTCTGATGCCGTGAAAATATGGGGGTGACTCTCTCTCTAAAAAGTCGCAAAGCGACCGCGCCGGGCAGGCGCCTTATTAGTCAGCCGCCGGACCTTCCTCTTCCGGAATTTCGTCTTTGACTATCAGTATGGACAATTCATACAGAAGGAACAGGGGCAGGAACACGACGCTCAGGGTGAATGGGTCGCCCGACGGCGTGATGAGGGCCGAAAGGACCAGCAGAATCACCACGGCGTGTTTCCTGTATTTCTTGAGGAACGGCTTCTTGAGCACTCCGAGACACGAAAGTATCCACGAGAGTACAGGCATCTCGAACACCAGTCCCATCACAAACACAATGGTGAGGAAGTTGGACATATAGGAGTTCATCGAAATCTGGTTGACGATGAGTTCTCCCACCTGATAGGTGGTCAGGAAACGGAAAGTCAGAGGGAACACCACCGTATAACCGACAGCGCAACCGATGTAGAAGAGCAGGGAACTGAATATGAATGCTCTCCGGACATTCCTCTGCTCTTCGGGGAACAGGGCCGGACTTATGAACTTCCAGATTTCATACATTATGATGGGGAACACCAGCACGAGCGCGAACCAGAAAGAAGTGCTGATGTGGGTGAGAAACTGCGTGGCTACGTTGATGTTGATGATGTCCACGTTGAAATCTCCGCCGAAGTCGGGGATGAGCGAGGTTGACGCGTGTCCCCCGTTTCCGGACCCCATCCCGGCAATCCACCGGTACAGAAAGAAATCACCCCTTGTGGGTCCCAGGACAAACGAATCGAAAATGTGGGGCATTGCTATGAAGCATCCCACAAGCAGTACGAAAAGCGCTATGACTATACGGAAAAGAGCCCACCTCAAAACTTCGAGGTGGTCCCAGAAAGACATTTCGGTCCCGGAGGACTGCACGTCCTGTTCAGACATCACTTGGTCTCCGAACTCTCCTTCTTGTCATCGGAGACGGCTTCACCGGCCTTGTCTATCTCCTTTTGCACGTCATTCACTCCTTCCTTGAAGCTTCTCACACCCTTGCCTATGCCGTGCATAAGTTCGGGAATTTTCTTCCCCCCGAAAAGAAGAAGTACCACCAGTGCAATGATTATGATTTCGGGGGCGCCGATGTTCTGAAAAATCAAAAAACTGTGCATGATTTCGCGGATTAAGTCTTGTAAAGATAAACAATTTTTGGTTTATGCCAAAACAAGGTTTGATTTACCCGGGCGGATTCGGCAAAAATCATATTTTTTTTGGTTCAACGGGAAGAAATAATAACTAACTTTGTGAGTTATATGATGTCATAATATATATATCCTAATATTCTGTATTTTATGAAAAAACTCATTCTATTGTGCGCTGTGGCCGTCGCAGCTGTGGGCTGCACGAAACACAACCGTGGGAACGACGGCAGGTTCACCTGCTTCCTTCCCCGTATGACCGTCACGACAAAGGCGGAAATCGAAGTCAATACAGCGGAATCGTTCGCCAAACTCACCTGGAACCAGGACGACAAGGTGATGATAAACGGCGTGCCGTATGTCATTTCCAACTGGACGGAAGATTTGTCTATGGGAGAATTCACGAGCGTGAGCGCGTCCGCTTCAGTGCCTGAGGCCCCCTACAAGGTCTGCTTCCCTGCGGACAGCTGGTCTCCCCTCGGAATAATCCTCCCCAAGGTGCAGCATTACAGCAAGGACGGTGTTCTTGAGGACGGACTGCCCCTCTACGCAATGGGCACCGACTACACACTCAAACTCAAGAACGTCTGCGGGATTCTTTCGATTCATCCGGAGGAAACTCTGGCGCAATTCGGCAAAAACGGGATAAACAGAGTCGAAGTGACTGCCGACCAGCCCCTCTTCGGCCTATGGTCGCCGGAGGAGAGTGAATTCGTCACCCCCGAAGAAGGCGCCCTGGTGCTGGATTGCGGAGAAGGCCTGAAATCGGATTGGATATGCATCGGAGTACCTGCCGGAAGATACACCAATCTGGTCTATAAGATTTATTCCGCCTCCGGCGAAGTCTCCGTGATAAGAGAGGACGTCAGGGTCGTCAAGACCGCCGACGTCAGCGATTTCAAGGGCAAGGCTGAAAACGAGATGGCGTTCGAGAGGCTCAGTCTCTATATGAACTACCTCTACGGCACTCCCGACTGGACTCTTTTCAACGAAATCGGAACCGATGAGTACACCTGGTCGGACAACACTCCGGCGTGGGCCGACTCCACTCTTGATAAGAATGGGATGAAACTTCTTCCCGACAACGAGCCCCTGCGCAAGATATGGGGAGTATCTTATTCCTGCATCAACCTGGCCAATCTTCTCCTTGGGGAAATTGACAAAGCGAAAGGAGACGATGTGCTGATAAGTCCTGCAGTCACGGCCGAAGCCAATTTCTACCGCGCCCTAAGCTATTTCAACCTGGTGAGGATTTTCGGAGGAGTGCCTGTCGTGACGGAATACTCCGCCGAGATTTTCAAGGAACTCAAGGAAAGGAATACAGTGGAGGAAATTTACAAATTCATTTTTGAGGATTTGAAAAAATCGGTAAATTCTCTCCCCGACATCCCCCGCTATGCGGGCGGTCCCAACAAGAACGCAGCCCGTCTCCTCAGCGCTCAGGCATATCTCACCTTCGGTTGGTGGAACGAGAATCCCAATAATATACCCACTTATCCTGAAGAGACGAGAGGTACCAGCACTGCTTCATCGTGTTTTCAAGACGCGTATGACATAGCGGAAGAGGCAATAAACAATCCTGCCAGATTCAAGTTGATGGACACTTTCGCAGAGGTCAATCTTGCCCAGAATGACTTCAACAACAATGAGGTTCTACTCTATGCCGACCACAGAAGGGACGCGGAGGCTCTCGGGCTTCCTTCCTACGGATGGGACCTGGGCACTCCCTGCAACCTTGCGGGGCAGCAGACGAACTGGCATTATGACAATGCTATGATAGACAGCGTCAACGTGCTGTTTGTCGATGACTGCCAGCACTACGGCTATCCAGCCTCCACTATGGCCCCCGTACCGGACGCATTGAAGAAATTCACTGACGTTGACAAGGATTTCAGATGGGACGGAACTTTCACCACCGTTTGCCGCGCCAACTGGGATAAGGTAGGGTATGACGAACAAGTTATCGGTCCCCAGGGCGAGATAAAGCCCGGCGCCCCTGTCCTCGAATTCCTCTCCTACGATGACTCGAACATAAAGTATGACCAGAAGAATCTGGGCCTCAATTTCGGGACTCTTGAGCAAAACCACTACTATGTCAACATCTCTGACGTATCCCGTTCGGACTTCCCCGCTATGCACAAGATGGTGAACGGCTTCCCCGGCAGGGCGACTCTGGGTGACCCGATATCTTCCTCGAAAAGGCCGTCCCCCATTTTCAAGTTCAGTGAATTATATCTGATTAAAGCCGAGGCCGCCTTCAAAGTGGGAAAAAATTCAGATAGCCGAGATTTTGTCAATATTCTCCGCGCGCGTGCAGGCAAATGGAAGTTCCAATGGTCTGAAAAGACTGACGAGCAATTGGACAGCGAATTGAGCAGTTATTTTATCGAAAAGGATTATAGTGCTGATTTAGTTGCTGCGACCCCGCAAACGATGACCATCGACTATATCCTTGACGAGAGGCTAAGGGAGTTCTGGGGCGAAGGTCTGCGCCGTTTCGACCTTATCCGCACCCAGAAATTTCACGAAAAAGCGAAGGTGCATCATATCTCGTTAGGGCACGACCGTGGTCCTAAGGAAGTTGTCCGCAACATCCCCCCGGAGGCATATCTCTGCCCCATTCCGCAGGCTCAGGTTGACCTTTCGGGCATAAAGCAGCTCTGGTGGAAGCCGGAGACTGAGTAAAAACATTGAAAATTAAAAGTTCGATGGGGTTGACCGAAAAGTCAACCCCTTTTGTCTTACCCCCGCTGCTGACGCAGCTGCCCCGGTGGGGCATGCCGCTTGCACTTCGTTCCAGCGGGTGTCTCCGTGGCTCAATATTCATTTCGCTCACTCCGACACGGCGCTGAAGCGCCTTATTAGTCCATCCCTATTATTTTACCCCTGCTGCTGACGCAGCTGTATTCACATCACCAGATTGGTGATGAAGATGACCAGTATCGCGATGGGGGCGAGGTACCTCATAAGGAAATAGAATACACCGAACAGACGCCCCGAAAGAGTCTGCGTGCCTACGCCTGTGAATTCGTCGCGCACGTCCGCCTTTTTCATCACCCATCCCACGAAAATGACTAACAGTATGCTCCCCAAAGGCATAAGGAAGTTGGACGTGAGCTGGTCGCAAAATTCGAATACGGTCCGCCCTGCAAGCTTTATTTCCGACAAGGTGCCGAACGACAGGGAACATATCGCTCCGAGAAACCAGGCGAAGAGAAACACGATATACACTGCCTGACGGCGGGAGCACCCCTTTTCGTCAACGAGATACGACACTCCGACCTCGAACTGGGAAATCGAGGACGTGAGAGCCGCCATCACGATGGAAAAGAAAAAGACTATGGATATCAACCTGCTCAAAAAGGGAACCTCCATACCCATCCTGGAGAAAATGTACGGAAGCGTCTCGAAAATGAGGCCCGGCCCTTCTCCGGGAGATATGCCCGCGGAAAAGACAGCCGGAAGTATGGCAAACCCGGCGATGAGAGCGAACAGAAGATCTCCCATTGCCGTCCCCACGCCCGTAGCAAGGATATTCTCCTGCTTTTTCATATATGAGGCGTAGGTAAGTACCGTTCCGGCCCCCAGAGAGAGGGAAAAGAAACTCTGCCCCAGGGCCGCCGCTATGGCGGAAGGCGTGATGCTGTGGAAATCAGGATTCAGAAGATATTTCACCCCCTCCTTCGCACCCGGAAGCATAAGCGAATATACCATTATGAGAAGCATCATCACGAAAAGAAGGGGAAGACTGACCTTATTGAACTTCTCTATCCCGGACTTGATACCTTTCATCACGATAAGCGCCGTAATTCCCAGAAATATGGTATGGAATACTATGGGCCGGCTGGCAGATCCTATGAAAGACGCGAAAGAGGAGTCCCCGTATGCGGAAAATCCGGACACGAGCGACACCATAAAATAATTGACGGACCAGCCGCCCACTACGCTGTAGTACGAAAGGATTACTATCGGCGTTATCACAGTCAATATCCCCAGCCATTTCCAGCGCGGAGACGGAGCGAGTTTCTTCATCGCTCCGAAACAGTTGGAATGGGAGCGTCTTCCTATCGTGGCTTCCGCAATGAAAATCGGTACCGATATGAATATGCAGGCGGCTATGTACACCAATATGAATGCCGCGCCGCCATATTTCCCTGCGATGTAGGGAAAACGCCAGATGTTACCAAGTCCTATGGCAGAACCTGCCATAGCCAGTATGACCGTCAGATTGCTTCCGAAATGTTCTCTGTCTGCCATTTACAATATGAAATTCGTGATAAAAATCGTCAGGACAGCAACGGGAGCTATCCATTTGATGAAAAAATAAAATCCTTTGAATATCCTGACACTGTTTTTCTTTGTCCCGCCGTTGGTGAATTCGTCATAGACATCTTCCCTTTTCATTGCAAATCCGACGAAAAGCACCGTGAGCAGCGACATTACCAGCAACAGGATGTTGGACGTCAGCCAGTCGAGCATTTCGAAGATGATTTTCCCCCTGATGACAAAGGAACTCAACGGCCCGAATGAGAGAGAGCAAATCACTCCCAGGGAGCCGCAAAGCAGAAAGACTACAAGACAGGCCCTGATTCTTCCCATCGAGAATTTTTCCTTGAGGAAAGACACTCCGACTTCAATCAGGGATATGCACGAGGTCATCGCCGCTACAACTACGGCAAGGAAGAACACAATCGATATGATGGCGCTCAACGTAGGGTGCTCCATCCCCATCTTGGAGAATACGTACGGAATGCTCTGGAATATGAGTCCCGGTCCGGCGCCGGGCTGCATTCCTCCGGCGAATACCGCCGGCATCACGGCAAAAGCCGCCAGCACGGCAAAGAAAAGAGTGGATATCGCCGTCCATATGCCCGCCGACGGAATGCTCTCCTCTTTCTTGATATAGGACCCGTAGGTGATGACGGCTCCCATACCCAACGACAGGGAATAGAAACTCTGCCCCATCGCATAAGCTATGGAACGCGGGGTAATCTGGCTGAAATCGGGTTTGACCAGATATTCCACCCCTTTTTCCGCGCCCGGAAGCGATATGGAATAGATTATGACCACCAATACCAGAACGAACAGCGCGGGGATGGTTATCTTGCTGAACATCTCTATCCCGAACTGTATGCCGCGCGCCACCACGAACGTGCAGGCCGCCATAAAGAGCAGATGCATCAGGAGCGGGAGGAAAGGGGATGATATGAACTTGTTGAAAATCACGGCAGTGTCCGCGTCGGAATAAAATATGAATTCTCCGCCGAGCGACTTGAACAGATATTCCAGAGACCAGCCGCCTATGACACAGTAATATGAGTTGATAAGCAGCGGTATCGCCACCGAAAGTACTCCGGCCGCTTTCCACAGCGAGTGTCCGGGGCGGAGCTTGCTCATCGCGCTGAAAGAACTTGCCCGTGCACGGCGTCCTATGACTGCTTCTGATATGAAAACCGGCAGGGAGATTATGAACGTCGCGAGGATATACACGACGGCGAAAGCGGCTCCGCCGTACTCTCCCACCATATACGGGAACCTCCAGATACTGCCGAGGCCTATGGCCGAACCCGCCAAAGCGGCCACCACGGCTATCCTTCCTCCGAAATTCTCTCTCTTGTTTTCCATTATCTGCGCTTGTAAACGACAAATTCGAACTTGACTCCGGAAGCAGGGTCCGTCTTCATCTCCGAGCGTTCAGTGACTTTCCATTTCTGTGGGTCTATCTCAGGGAAAAACACGTCAGCTTCGGGCACAACCGTGTGTACGTGAGTGATATACAGCGTATCCATCATATCAATCGCCGCACGATAGACGGACGCACCCCCCATTATGAAGGACTTCTCACAATCCCCCGCAGCCGAAAAAGCTTCCTCGAAGGAATTGACGCAGGTCACTTCCGGAATCGGGTCGCCTCCCAGATTGAGGACTATGTTGAGACGGTCCTTGAGAGGACGGAAAGGGAGGGAGAAATACGTGGTGCGTCCCATTATCACAGGACATCCCCGGGTAATCCTCTTGAAATACTGCAAGTCTTCGGAAATATGCCAGGGGAGGTCTCCCCTCACCCCTATGGCATTATCGTCGGCTATGGCGACTATCAGACACTTTTCCATAAATTCATACTGCTACGGGAGCCTTGATGGCCGGCCACGGGTCATAATCTTCGAGAGTGAAATCCTCATATCTGAACGAGAAGATGTCCTTCACGTCGGGATTTATCCGCATTGAAGGCAGCTGACGCGGCTCTCGCGAAAGCTGAAGGTCCACCTGCTCCAAATGGTTGAGATATATGTGGGTGTCACCCGTCGTATGGATGAATTCACCCGGTTCGAGCCCGCACACCTGCGCAAGCATCATTGTCAGAAGGGAATAGGACGCTATGTTGAAAGGGACGCCGAGAAAAGTGTCCGCACTGCGCTGGTAAAGCTGGCAGGACAGCCTGCCCCCGGCAACATAGAACTGGAACAGGCAGTGGCAGGGCGGCAGGGCCATCTTTTCCACTTCCCCGACATTCCAGGCGGAGACGAGCATCCTGCGGGAGTCGGGATTATTCCTTATCATATCGACAATCCCTGAGAGTTGGTCTATCTCCTTTCCATCGGGAGTCGGCCAACTTCTCCACTGGTGCCCGTATATCGGGCCCAAATCGCCGTTTTCATCGGCCCATTCGTCCCAAATCGACACGTTGTGGTCGTGGAGATACTTGACGTTGGTGTCTCCCGCTATGAACCACAGCAATTCGTAAATGATAGATTTGAGGTGTACCTTCTTGGTCGTGAGCAGAGGGAATCCCTTGCTCAGGTCATAGCGGCACTGATACCCGAACACGCTCAGGGTACCGACACCTGTCCTGTCCTTCTTTTCCACTCCGTTGTCACGGATGTACTTAAGCATTTCAAGATACTGTTTCATATTCGGTCCAACAAAAAATTTTCAAGCATTTCAAGTTCCGCGTCCTTCAGCAGCACCTTCTTGTCCCTGTCGAGGAGATATGCGGAAGGTATGGCCCTGACGTCGTACAATGTCCCGTTGCGGATTGCAAGGTCGGGGTCGTATCCGCATATCCACTCACGCGGAAGATCTTTCGTCTTGTCCATCCATTCCCCCACGTCTTCGTCAATGTAGATGCCCAATATGTTCAGGCGTCCGGACTTCACTCCCTTCAGGATTTCCTCTTTCCCGAGGACTTCGACGGCATCACCGCAGGCGTGACACCCGGGGTTGATGAACACCAGCACGGTATATTCCGCATCGGTGCCGTACAGAGTCCGTGTCCTTCCTTCCGTATCGATGAAACGGAAGTCGGCGGAAGCTGTACCGCGACAGTTGAGCGCGCTTTTTTCCGCCTGATTCTCATAATATGCCTTCTTCCCTTCGGGGCAAAGCGCGGACGTGGCCACGGCGGCGGCGAAAGGTGAATAGATATCTTCGTCGCGCAGGGGGGACACCGGATTGTACAGAACTTCCTCAACGATGGGAATCAACCCTCCGACACCGGATTCGGGCCTCGCAATGGCATATTCCTCCATCCGGGTGAACATTCCTGAAAGGATTTTTCTTGCGGAAGCGAGATCTTTCATCTCCAGCATACGCGCATAAAGACCGACTGCCGGAAGCAGTTCATCGGTCTTCACCCCGTTGATATGGATGGAATCGCACAGGTATTTCTCTTCCCCTGCATCGAAAAAACCGTCCCAGAAACGGGTTACCCTGTAATCGAGGATTTCCTTTTCGTCGCACATCACAGCCGGAGCCTCCACCAGAGGGAAAGCCCTTTCAACCCGCTCCTCCGCGCAAGAGACGCACAGGAGGACCGTCAGGGCCGCAGCGGCCGTATGAATAATCTTCCTATCCATTTACAGTGACGAGTGCCTGGGAAATGTTGATTATGAAGTCCCCTATCTTTTCGAGTTCGTTGATTATGTCCATATAGAAGCCACCTGCCTTGTAGTTGTATCTGGCCTTCTCGAGGTTCACGATATGTTCCTCGCGGAGAAGGTTGCGGTAGTCGTTGATGCGCTGCTCAGCTTCACGGGCGTTGTCTATCGTGGTCAGATTCGTCTTGTTCAGGTTGGCCATCATAGCCTCGTAGGCACCGTCCACAAGAGCAATCATCTTGCAGAGCCTTTCCACCATCGCCTTGTCGAACTTCTGCGAATAGGCCCTCGCGCGCATCAGCATCCTGCTTATGGCCTCCCCGGAGTCACCGAGACTTTCCATCTCGCCTATTATCTTGTACATACTTTTGATGAGTACGGTGGAGGAAAGGCTTATCTCTCCTTTGGTCACCTCATTGAGGTAGGAGGCTATTTCCATCTCGACCTGGTCGGTTATCTCTTCGTACTTCACCAGTTTCTGTATGTATTCGTCAGCCTTGGCCTCATCCTTTTCCGTCACGGCCTTTTCCACATAGTCGAATCCCTTGCGGCATATCTCGCCGAAATGCACGATTTCCTGCTTGGCTTCGTTGAGAGAAAGTTCGGCGGTGCCGAGCGGACCTCCCTGGATGAATTTTATGCGGTACACTTCCTCGCTTTCATTGCCGGGTACCATCCAGGTCACAATCTTTTCAATGACAGGCACAAACCAGATGAGAACCATCGTGTTGATTATGTTGAAAAGGGAGTGGAGCGTGGCGACCACGAACGGAAGGGAAGCCACCAGGGCAGCCCTGGTTTCAGGGTCGGCGGAATCAAAGGAGGTCCCGACGGGGTTGGGGAAGCCGAACAGAGTCACTATGTCACCTATCAGACCGAGGAACGGATGGAACAGCGAGAAAGTCCAGCATACTCCGAACAGGTTGAAAAGCATATGCGCCCTTGCAGTGCGCTTGGCGGACACGTTAGCCACCGAAGCGGCTATATTGGAGGTGATGGTCGTACCTATGTTCTCTCCGAGTACCATCGCAGCAGCCATCTCGAAAGGGATGTAGCCGTTGGAGACGAGTACCATCGTGATGGCCATCGTGGCCGCGGAGGACTGGAGCATCAGGGTCATCACGGCTCCCACCACCAGGAATATCATTATCGACCCGACTCCGAAAGAAGTGAGATGGGATAGGAACTGGCGCACCGCCTCCGTATCAAGCACGGAGGTGGAAGTCTCCCTGAGTATGGTCAGACCGAGGAACAGCATCGCGAATCCCATCAGGAATTCCCCGAAATTCTTCCACTTCTTCGATTTGAGCGACATACTGACGAAGGCGAAGAACATCAGCGGCACGGCAATGGCTCCCAGACTGAAAGACGAGCCTCCGAAAGACAGGGCGAATATCCACGCCGTCACCGTGGTGCCTATGTTGGCGCCCATTATCACGCCTATCGCGTTTGCCAGTGAAAGGAGACCGGCATTCACGAAACTCACAAGCATCAGGGTGGTGGCAGTCGAGGACTGCACGAGTGCTGTCACCACGATACCGGTTACCACTCTCTTGAAAGCCGTCGAAGTCATCGACGCCATAAAGGCGCGAAGCTTGTCTCCTGCCATTTTCTGCAATCCGCCGCTCATCAGGGACATCCCGTAAAGGAACATTCCCAAAGAGCCGAGCATAGTAAAAACCTGAAAAGTGGTACCCATCTGCCTGTTCTTAAAAGAAAATCTGTCAAAATTAGTAAAAATAAATTAGTTTTGCCCTATGAAAAAGTCGCTGTATGTCTCCTTCTTCGCTTTTCTAACCTGCCTTCCTCTTATGAAAGCGCAGATGACCCCTTCCGGCACCGAACCGACCCGGACCGGATGGCGTTGTATCAGCGGAGCGACATACAAGGTAATCTACCCCGAGTCCACCGACTCCCTCGCGAAGGCATACGCCCGTACCCTTGAATACTATTCCATACCCGTATCCCGCAGCATAGGGTTCATTCCCAATCAGTCGTACCGCAGACCTATGCCTGTGGTCCTCCATCCTTTCTCGGCCACTTCCAACGGTTCCGTCACCTGGACACCGCGGAGGATGGAACTCTACTCCACTCCCGATCCCTACGCCCCCGACCCGCTGCCCTGGATGGACAATCTGGCCATACACGAGTCCAGACACGCAGCACAGATGCAGTTCGTCAACCACAGAGGCCGGAAGTTCTGGCAAGTGCTGACAGGAGAACTGGCTGCCGGAGCATTCGCCGCCATCTATCCCGGACCGGCCTTCCTGGAAGGAGATGCAGTGGCGGCAGAGACGGCCCTTACGATGTCGGGGAGAGGGCGTAGCGCCGATTTCCTGGAATATATGGCCGTCAGTTTCGACAATGGGGACTGGAGGAACTGGTACAAGTGGCGCTATGGTTCCCTGCGACATTACACTCCGGACTATTACAGGGCGGGATATATTCTCTTCGCCGGGATGAGAACACTCTATGACGAACCTCTTTTCACTGAAAAATATTTTGACAGGCTGTTCAGACACAAGGTCTTCAATATGCCTTTCTTCAATCTCCAGCACACGGTCAGAAGCATATCGGGGAAAAATTTCCGCAATACCTTCCTTGACATAGAGCATTACTTCCACGACATCTGGACCGCAGAGGCGCAGGCCCGCGCTCCTTTTATGCCTTCCTGCCCCGTGACTCCGGTCCCGAGAAGATTCGAGAGTCTGGAAGGTTCCACTCTTGCCGGAGAGGAAATATATTCCATCCGCGAAGGCATATCCCTGCCTGCCTCCGTGGTCCGTGCCGATGGTAAAAGCCTTACGGCATTCGCCCACACGACGAGCGCCCTGATGTGGTCGGAACCTTTGCAACTCTTCTTCTGGAGCGAGAGCATACCGGACCCGAGATGGGAGATGCTTTCCACTTCACGCATACGCCGTATGGAGGCCGACGGAAAGAGAAAGCGGGACCTCACGAAGGAAGGTCTTTACTTCAACCCCTCCCCGTCACCGTCAGACGGACGGATAGCGGCAGTCAGATATGAACCGGACGGGAGGACGGCTGTCGTGGAACTGGATGGTCGCAGCGGTGAGGAACTGTGCAGATATTGTTCCACGGACGGACTGCAAGTCGTGGAAGCAGCCTGGCAGGGCGGAAGCATCATAGTCAGCGCCATTTCACGGGCGGGATTCGGTCTTTATGAAGCGACTGCCGGGTACAAGACTATTCTTGAACCTCAACCTGTGAAAATCAAACAGTTACGAAGCAGCAACGAAGGAACCGTGCACTTCGTTTCCGACAGGACGGGGGTATGCGAACTGTATTCGCTGGAAAACGGTGCCCTGTTCCAACTCACCAACACCCGCTACGGAGCCTCCGATTTCGTTTTCAAGGGAGACAGTCTCTACTATTCGAGCCTTTCGGCCGAGGGACGGACAATCTGCCGGACAGCCATCGCCGACCTGCCTGCAAGGGAGGTGAATTTCGCGGACATACACCACTATCCCGTAGCGGACGAACTTTCGGCGCAGGAAAAGACCCTCGCTTCGGGGCACGGGAATGACAGCTGTTTCACTGACGCCCCCTACAGGAAAGCGGCTCATCTGCTGCACGTCCACTCCTGGGCACCCGTTTTTTTCAATTATGACAATATGCAGAAACTGAGTTTCGACACCTGGTACCAGACTGCCGGAGTCGGAGCTACGGTTCTGTTCCAGAACACCCTCAGCACCTTCTACGGTTCCGCGGGATACAGTTTTCACCCGGACCCTATGTTCAAAGATGCGGCGTGGAGACATTCGGGACATCTTCATTTGACCTGGAGGGGACTTTATCCCGTATTTGAAGTGAAAATGGATTTAGGAGACCGCAATTCGATGCACTACCATTTCACGCAGACCAAGGATGGCGGCCGCAAGCTGACACGTTCGATGACAGGCTCCCCCTGTTTTAGCGGAACCGCTGTAAGTTACGTTCCGTTCAACTTCTCATCGGGAGGATGGTCGAGAGGTCTCATCCCGCAAATCTCTTATGCGTGGAGCAACGATGACTTCGAATCGACTTTCATACGTCAGGCGGAAGTGGCTCTCAGGGCCTATTCCGTACGCCCCACGGCTCCTTCGGGAGTATATCCCCGTCTGGGTGCCGGAGTTGAACTGTCATACAGTTTTTCCAAACGCGTGGTCCCTTCGCTGGGAGTCTATGCGTACGGATACCTTCCCGGCATCGTACCGGAACACGGCATCAGGCTCACCGCCAATTTCCGGCGTATATTCCCTTCCGGGAAAGTTCTGGCAATGGAAAATTCCGGGACTCTCCCGCGCGGGCTTACGCACATATCCAACCTGTACGGGACTCTCCCGGAGCAATTGAAACTGACCGCCGACTACAAGATGGCCTTCGCCCCCGTCGACTGGTCTTTCCTCGGGCCTGTGGCCTACATACGCAACTTCGAGCTTTCAGCATTTTTCGACGGAGCCCTTTACAACAGCGGCTCGTACGGAACGTATTCACTTTTCAGTACGGGAGCAGAACTGGTGGCCCGCCTTGAAAACCTGCTCTGGATACCGTACACCACCAGAATAGGTGTCTCCTACTCGTACAACGGCGGCAGCGGCTTCAACCTCCTGTCATCCGCATACGGTGCGGACAGAAACCATTTTTCACTGATATTTTCAATAGACTTCTGACACATTATGCCTTCCATTTCCATCAAATGCAGGAACTGCGGAGCGGAAAGCGCCGCCGAGTGGCGCAGCATCATCAACGTGGCGGACAATCCGGAACTCAAGGAACAAGTCATAAGCGGTTCCCTGTTCATACACGAATGTCCGCATTGCGGGACGCACAGCCTCATAACGGAACCTGTGGTCTATATCGACCCCGAAGAAAAGCTCATCATACTGTGTTCCGGGAAAGAAATGTCCCTTGAACCGCCCGAAGAGGGAGACTGGGCCTGTTTCACCGTCAGACAGGTACGGGAAATAGGAGAACTGGTGGAAAAGGTCAAGATTTTCCACTGCGGGCTCGATGACAGCGTGATGGACCTCTGCAAGAGGGTGACCGTGATGGAGATGAAAAAAGAGGTGCCCCTCAAGTTTTTCCGTACACAGGGTGCCGATAACGAAATCATCTTCACCTATCCGGAAAACGGACAGATGGAGATGATTGCAATAGGATTCAACGTGTATGAGGATTGCGCCGCCATACTGCGCAACCACAACGCCGGTGACTAGAGTTTCCTCGCTCCGTCACTTATGACCACGTCGTATATCTTAGGCGCGTGCCCGAACTTTTCCGTGAATTTCTTCACGGCTTCGCCGATGAAGGCGTCATAGAGTTCCTCCTTCACCAGATTGATGGTGCAGCCGCCGAATCCTCCTCCCATCACACGGGAACCGGTGACATCGCACTTGCGCGCAAGTCTGTTGAGGAAATCCAACTCCTCGCAACTTACTTCGTAGAGTTTGCTCAGTCCGAAATGTGTCTGGTACATCATCTCACCGACAGTCTCGTAATCACCTCTTTCAAGGGCGTCGCACACGTCAAGGACTCTCTGCACTTCTCCGATGACGTACTCCGCGCGAAGGAAATCCTCTTCTGGAATCTCCTCCCTGACCTCATCCAGCCAGAGCCTCTTGGCATCGCTCAGGCATTCCACCTCCGGATGGTTCCTGCGGATGGCGGCAGTGGCGTTCTCGCAGGACTCACGGCGCTTGTTGTAGGCCGACGAAGCCAGCTCGTGCTTGACGCAAGAGTCTATAAGCACCAGTTTGTATCCCTTGGGATTGAACGGGAAATACTTGTACTCCATAGTCTTGCAGTTGAGGCGTATGAGGCAGTCCTTGCGTCCGAAGCAGGAAGCGAACTGGTCCATTATGCCGCACTTCACGCCGCAGTAGTTGTGCTCCGTGGACTGGCCTACACGCGCAAGCTCGAACTTGTCCAGCCCGCAGCCGAACAACTCGTTGAGAGCGAAGGCGAAGGTGCTTTCAAGAGCAGCGGAAGACGACAGACCCGCACCGAGGGGAACGTCACCGGCAAAGACTGTCTCGAATCCCCCTATTTTCCCTCCGCGCTTGATTATTTCGCGGCATACTCCGAAAATGTAGCAGGCCCATTGCTGCTCAGGCTTGTCCTCCTCTTCAAGTCCGAATTCGGCAAACTGGTCATAATCCATCGAATAGGCCTTCACGGTATTGCTCCCGTCAGGTCTTATCATAGCCATAAGCCCTTTGTCGATGGCACCCGGGAATACATATCCCCCGTTGTAGTCGGTGTGCTCGCCGATAAGGTTGATACGGCCGGCAGAGGCGAACATCTCTCCGACGCTGCCGAACTTCTCCTTGAAAAGGTCAGTGATTTTCTGTTTCATCATTATATGGGTTAAAAATAGATTGCTGCTGCGCCATATACGGCAAATCTAATAAAAAAAGACATCTTCTCAAATATCGAGTGTCACAGTCACGGGATAATGGTCGCTTACCCCTCCGTGATATGCCGGCCCCGTATAGGTCCTCCGCGGCTTCACTCCTCCGTGCGCCCTGTCCTCCTCCGTCAGGAAAGGCGCAGCCACCACCTTCATCACGGCTTTCCCCGCCAGCTTTTCCGTGACGAACACCTGGTCTATCAGCTCCCATTTGCCGTTGAATCTTATGGATCCCGCGCCGCTTTCCGCCAACGGAGCGGAAAGATTCACGAAAACCCTGTCGAGCGGAGCATAGACCGGGCTGTCGGGAGTGTCGTTGAAGTCGCCTACGGCCACCTGACAATCCCAATGCCCGTCCATCAGACTGTCCGCCGCTGACAGAAGCCTGTCCACAGCCTGACGCCGTCCCGGCTCCGATGATGCTCCTCCGTATTTGGAAGGGTGGTGGTTGACCGTCACGGCCAGGCTGTCACCATCGGCCAGCACAAAACGCGCGAGCAGTATGTCCCGTGTCCGCATCTCTTCAAGACGCAGAGGCACGGCTCCGTCGAGTCTCATCCTGTCCTTCCTGTACAGCAGGGCCACGTCTATGCCCCGCTTGTCCGGCGAATCGAAATGGACTATCCCGAGGTTTTCCTTTTCCAGCAGCGTGGAACGGACAAGACGCCGGACCACGGATGCGTTTTCCACCTCGGCGAAGCACACTATGTCCGGAAAATCGACGCCCTCCTCTCCCGCCGCATAATAAAGCGTCTTGGCTATCGCCGCACATTTCACGCCGAACCTCTTCCCTGTCCAGTGACGCGCCCCTGCCGGAGAAAATTCGGTGTCGGAACTTCCCGTACCGCTGTCAACGGTATCGTAGAAGTTCTCAAGATTCCAGAAAAGAACCATTATGACAAGAAACGTTTTCATACCCGCAATATCGGGCAGAAAAACGTCAATTTTCAAAAGAAACGGAAAATTCTATTATTTTTGTCTTTCGTTAAATCACAATCTATATGTCTCTCAAATGCGGTATCGTGGGTCTTCCCAACGTAGGCAAGTCCACACTTTTCAACTGTATAAGTTCCGGGAAGGCGCAGAGCGCCAATTTCCCTTTCTGCACGATAGAACCCAATCTCGGTTCGACCAATGTCCCTGACAGGCGCCTGGACTCTCTGGCGGAGCTGTGCCAGCCGAAAAGGGTGATTCCCGCGACAGTTGACATCGTCGATATAGCGGGTTTGGTCAAGGGGGCGAGCAAAGGTGAAGGACTGGGGAACCAGTTTCTGGCCAATATCAGGGAGACCGATGCCATACTCCACGTCCTCAGATGCTTCGACGATGACAATATCGTGCACGTGGATGGAAGCGTGGATCCTGTGAGGGACAAGGAAGTGGTGGATGCCGAATTGCAGATAAAGGACCTCGAAACCGTCGAGAGCCGCATCACCAAGGCGGAAAAGGCGGGGAAAGCGGGGGACAAGGAGGCCAGGAAACTGTTCGAACTCCTGTCAAGATACCGCGAGGCCCTGCTTCAGGGCAAATCCTGCCGCACCGTGAGCCTTCTCAATCCGGAAGAGGAAGAAATGGCGCGCGACCTGTTCCTCCTCACCAACAAGCCCGTGATGTATGTCTGCAACGTGGATGAGGCGTCAGCCGCCAGCGGAAACGCCTATGTGGAGGCTGTACGCGAGGCGACGGCGGACGAGAATGCCGAAATACTCGTAATAGCCGCCAGGACCGAATCGGAAATAGCCGAAATCGAAGACTTCGATGAAAGGCAGATGTTCCTGGAGGAACTCGGACTCGGCGAATCGGGAGTGGTCCGCCTCATACAAGGCGCTTACAGACTGCTGGGACTCCGCACCTTCTTTACCGCAGGAGCTGACGAATGCCGCGCCTGGACCATCAGGGAGGGGGATAAGGCGCCCCGCGCCGCAGGGGTCATCCATACGGACTTCGAAAAAGGATTCATCCGCGCCGAAGTTATCAAATACGAGGATTATGTATCCCTGAAGTCCGAGGCAGCCGTCCGCGCCGCGGGAAAAATGGGTATAGAAGGGAAGGACTACGTTGTCAAGGACGGTGACATAATGCACTTCCTCTTCAACGTATAAAGTCCCGTTCCGCTAATAGAATCTGTCTCTGCGGTCCTTGACGCCGGCATCCTCCATCATCACGGGGACTATGGTCTGGGCCACGTACTGGTTCTTCTGGTCGGTGACGTTCCTTGCGTCCTCCTCAGTGAAGAATGAACCTGTCTCTCTCCCTGTAACCTTGAACACGTACACTGCGTAGGCGCCCTTGACGGGACCGCAGATTTCGCCCTTCGAAGCCGCTGCAACCGCGCCTACAAGAGCCGGGTCGGCACCGGCGGCCGTAAGGGAGGAGAATGCGATTCCGTTCCTGGTGGAAACAGCCGTATTGAGAGCTTCGGCGATGGCCGTCATTTCATTCAGCCCTTCTATCTTCTCCTTCACCTCCAGAGTCTTCTTTTCTCCGATTTTCCTGTTGGCGAGAATGTCCCTGATGGACGAAGCCGCCTCGTTGATGGTGGCGACACCTTCCTTGTGCTCTCCCTTGACCGTGGCGATGAAGAAGTAGTTGCCGTTTATGGTCATTATCTCGGAAACTTTGCCGGGCTTGTTGTCGAACGCCCATCTGGTGACCTCCTTGGCATTGGCCACGGAACCGATGGAAGACGTACTTTCAAGCACGTTGAGATTCTGGGAATAGACTCCGAGGGAATCTACCGCCTTGCGATAATTGTCATACCCTCCGGCCGCCATCGTGGCGAAACGGTTCGCTTTCGAATAGTAACTGTTGAAAGTCTCGTTTCCGGCGATTGCCGTCTTTTCCAGTATGGCCACCTGCTTCTTCTCCACGAGTTCGCTCTTCTTGGTTACAAGCACGACGTGGGTGCCGTATTGTGTATTGAGTATAAAGGGTTTTCCTTCCTGTGCATCCATAACGGACTCGAAGCCCGGAATCATCCTTTTCTGTGACATCCAGCCTATTGCTCCGAGTTCACCTTCCGCGGACGAATTCTGATCAACGGAATGAAGCGCCACGAGGTCGGAGAAATTCTTTCCTCCGCGAAGCTCTCCAAGCACCTGTTCCGCCTCTTCCGCGGCATTGTCCCCTTGCAGGAGAATATGCTTTACGAACACCTCGTCGGGAAGTTTCGCCGTAGCAATCACCCTGATGGCAAAGAAACTGTCATCAACGTTGATTATGCCGGAGGGGGTGTTGCTTGCAGGGCCGAACGCATAATCGTCCAACGCAGAGCTTATCTCCGAAAGTTCACCTTTCTTGTACCAGTATTCGGAATAGGGTCTCTCCGAATTCCTGGCGAGGAAACTCTTGATGGAAGAGGTGCTGCAGAACTCCTCATATACCTCTACCATCTTGTCGTTTGCAGCGGCGACGTCTTCCTTCGAAGGAACCACCTCGAATACCACATACTCTATGTCCCTGCTTTCTTTCTGGCGGAAATCCTCCTTGTGCGCCTTGTAGTAGTCCTTTATTTCTTTGTCCGTGACTACAATCGTGGAATCAGCCATATACGGGAACGGCACGGTCACCAGTTCTATGTCGGAAGTGACGTTGTTCTCGGCAACGGCCCTGCGGAGCATCAGCGGATTGTCTATGCCGGAAACCGTGAACAGCGCGCCGTACTTGTTGTAGTACTGCTGCACGTTGATTGCGTTCTGGATATAGTTCCAATAGATGGCAGCCCTGCCGGACTCGTCCGCACTGATGTTCGACACGAATTCCTTTACGGCGTCGGGGTTGAAACTGCCCGTTTCATCACAGAACATATAGTTGCGCGAGATAAGCGGGGAAACCATATCTCCGGTGATGAGTTCCTCCATCTCGTCCTCTCCCACATTGATGCCGGCGGCTTTGGCGTTCTTTATGAAGAGCATCCTGTCCACGAGCCCCTGCCAGGCCGCATCCCTGGTCTGCTTCTGAGCCTCGTCGCTCTTGAGCGTGGAACCTGTCATCATTTCCTGGATGGTCGAATAACGGTCAACCTCTCCCTGGAAATCCTGATATGAAATGCTTTTCCCGTCTATGACTCCAACGTCATTCTTGGATGACATCGAATAGAGGGCGGACTCGAGTGTACCCGGGTCGATGATGAAAGACAAAAGCGCGAGCGCGATTATCACCGATATCACGACTCCGAACTTTACGCGTATGTTTTGCAAAAGCGCCATTTTGGTATGTTATTTAATATTCTACAAATCAAGTTCGCAAAGGTAACAATTTTTCCGATATCTACCCTATTTTTCGCGGAACGGACCTATAAAATTGACGGAATCTACCACGACCTTCGCAGTATCCTGCACCACGACGCTGAAACTGTTGAAAGGTTTCAGCAACACGGCTTCCCGCGCCTTGTCGTCAGAACGCATACCGAAACCCTGCATCAGTCCGTCCTTCGAATACATCCTTATGTAGCTGTCGGTGTAGATTTGATGACTCTTGTAATCCCAGTAGATGGTGTCCGTCTCCATCGTCTCCTGCTCGATGATGTTCTGCACGGAAACATTGCCTGTCGCCTCCCAGATTTCCCCCTTGTCGTCTTTCCAGGTCTTGTGACGGGCCTGATCCGAAAGCAGTATGGTCTCCAGCAGACCGTCTTCCCGGTAACCGTAAACCGCGAAACCGTCGGAAAACCAGTCAAGACTCATCGTGTCACTCTCGAAATGGAGCATCTTGGGAGCCTCGATGCGGTTCTTGACAAGATCCCCCTCTTTCTGAATGAGACACATATTCTCAATCGTCTGAAGAGGAATTCCGTCAAGAGACCCCCAGGCTCCGCCGTCTCCGGCACAGGAAGATATGGCAAGGAGACCGGCCAGAAAGACTACTTTCACGCCGGTCTCCATAATTCCGTTCATAATTCCGACATCGTTTGAGAGGAAGACGCGGACTATTTCTGGGTCCTTACCGTGGTGGTGGCTCTCATCCCCGAGCAGGAGACGGTGTAAGAATTCCCGTCCGTAACGTCATACATAAACGCATCGGCTGTCTGCGGATAGTACTTGCTGTACTGCGCGATGAGCCTGTTGGCTTCTTCGGCGAGAGATTCATCAGCCGCTTTTGCCTTGATAAGGTAATCGACGGCAACCCAGTAGGGAGCCCTCTTCTCTATTTCATTGTCTCCGCAGGTGGCGGAAGCCCATACGTTGGCTATTATCATATATGCCTTGCCCG
Organism: Bacteroidales bacterium; assembly: GCA_024401975.1. Taxonomy (GTDB): domain Bacteria; phylum Bacteroidota; class Bacteroidia; order Bacteroidales; family UBA932; genus Cryptobacteroides. The sequence continues at coordinate 78,545 of JAKSKB010000001.1, forward strand.
CGAGAGAAGCGTCATTGGTAGCCGCAAACTGAGCCGCCTCGTAAGCTTTCGCACTCATCTTGTTGCTGAGGCAGAACACTGCGAGTTCAAGACTGTAGGAAGCGTCCGTAGCTATGTCGGACTCAGGTGAGGATATAGCCTCTTCGGCATATCTCAGCGCGTCGTCCACGTTTCCTCCTGCCGCATTGAGCTTGAAAAGGGCGTGAGCGGCGGCAGCGGACGGGTTGAGCCTGTACATCGTGGTGGCCGCATTGAGGTAGAGGGAATTGTTGGTGCAATCCTCGGCGATGTTCATCATCCTGACTATGCTGGTGGCAAGATCGAGATTGTCGGGGTCGGCCTCGTATTTGGGTCCGAACAGAGAAATGAGGTTCTCGCAGGAAGCGACGCCGCTGGTAGCGAAGCATCCTTCGAAATCAGCCCTTGTCTTTGAATTGTTTTCCTTATCCTCATCCGTATTGTCGGCGGCGATGACTCCGTCGAAGTACTGCGAATTCCTTTCGTAAACCTTGAGCACTTCGTCAGCGGGGATTTTCCCGTCCTTGAAAAGTTCCACAGCGGCGGCGAGGTCGAACAGCAGGACAGAAGCCTTGCTCTTGGACTGGTTGGCTTCAACTATTTTCTCATATTCCTCGAACTGGCGCTCCGCATTCCCTTTGAAGAAATTCGAAACGTCTATCGCCATATTGTTCCTGGCCGTCACCGCATATTTGGGGAAATTTTCGGCGCGCTGCTGATGGAGAGTCATAAGCGTATCTATAAGAGCCGCCTGGTACTCGGCATTCTTTCCGTTGGCGGAAATCAGTCTGCGTACAAGCACTGCTCCGTCCACAAGCATTGTCTGCATTGAAGCGGGGGGGCAGAGTTCGTAGGCCTTGCGCCAAGCCGGTATGGAACTCTCGTAGTCTTTCTGCTTGCCATACTCCTTGTAGTAGGAAAGATATTTAACACACTCGGCGCTGTCTGCGCCATACCTTCCCTGGGCGTTCATATTGACGCCGAACACTGCGGGGGCGATAATTACAATCGCAAGCAACAATTTTTTCATAACTCTACGCGTTTTGAACATTATATTCTATTGATATTTGTGTTTCTTGAACCAAATGTCATAGGCGCTGAACCCGATGGTGAAGTTCACGTACCGTTCCCGCACCATATTGTCCCTGAGCGCACCTCTCTGACCCAGTTCCACTCCGAGACTCAAGCCGTTGCTCTTCTGCGCTATAGGAAGCGTGATACCGAACGTGATGCCTGTGGCAGTCACTTTGTTCCCGTTGAAACGGAAATACTCGTCCTGCCAGTAAAAACCGGCACGATATGCGCACTTGTTGTGATAATAGCGGACATCGTTCACATTGGGGATGATTTCGAATCCCAGCCTGACAGACTGCGCCACGGATGCTGAGAACACGGCATTTTCAGCTGCGGAGGCGAATCCTATATAGTTTTCTATTCCCGTGGCTCTCCAGTCCGAACGGGTATAGTTGACCTCTGCACGCCATCTCTCACCGCTCCGCACGGACAGGCCCACTCCCAGTTCAGGGGCGAATTTGAGATTGCCGGCACTGAGGGTGTCCGAAGTATAGCCCAGTTCGTAATCGCTGGTGCTCGTGACTGTCTCGACGTGACTGATGATTCCTGAAAGATTGACCGGAAGCCTGTAAGTGGCTCCCAAGCAAAATGAAAGCGAACCTACCGGCTGCTCGTACTGGAGTCCGAACTTGCCTGTGAACCCCCTGAGGTTCATATTGTAGTTGGATACGGCGCTCGCCATTTCAGTATTGGTGAACTTCTGCGAGAACGTCTTTTCGATGGAACCGAAGTAGTATGTTCCCTGCGCGCCGATGGACAGCCTGCGCCAGAAAGTGGCTCCGACGGCAACGAATATGTCGCTTATGACTCCCTTGTAGGCGGCGGAATTGTATATCGGTCCGACGTGACCTACAATGTCGGGATTGTTAACGTATGAGCCGTAATTGAATCCCGTGCTGCTGTACGGCGTCACGCCTATCATCATCGCGGAATGGCTGACCAGAGGAAACGACATCACGAGATCGTTGAGATTGACGGAATTGTTCACCGATTTCTTGTCGTTCTGACGATAGAACCTGTTGTTCTGATAGAGACCGACGTCAACCATAAAGGAAAGGGTATCCCTCGCCGTGACGGAGGCGGGGTTGAGCACGTTGATGAATTTCCTGTTCCGCAAAGCGATGCCGGTGCCGCCCATACCCTTGTTGAAGGACGCGCCCTGAGGAAGAATGTCCCCCATCGCGAATACGGTATAGGGCGAGTATCCGATCGCAGCTCCTCCGTCGGCAAACGAAGGAACACAGACCATACACAGCACGAATGCCGCCAGAATTCTACTGAAGCCGTTTCTCGACATTGTCATCAGTGATTATCGCCAATCCTATCAAGACAAGGTTGCAAACTGCAAAGATGGAACTTTTCATTCTTTTTACAAAATAAATCGCGTCTCCACCCGTGAATACCACTACATTGCCCGGATAATTTTCAATATACCCCTCTATTTCAAACAGTATGCCGCTGATTACTCCCGACTCTATCGAACCCGTCATGGAGGAGCCAAGAGGAGCTGGATTTTCGGGAATGTCCACCAGTGGCAGGGCTTTGGCGTAACGGCTCAGCGACTTGAACCGCGTGCGGCATCCTGGCGAGATGTTGCCGCCGAGATATTTCCCGTCCGCACCCATTACGTCCACGGTGAGTGTCGTCCCGAAATCGACCAGAGTCACGTTCTTGCCCGCAAACATATATCTTACTGCGACAAGGGATGCTACCCTGTCATTCGAAAGGTACTCGGGAAAACCGTATTTCGCGGCCAGGGCTCCATCACCCATTATCAAACTTTTGGGACAGCTGTTCTGCAATCTTGCCTGCTCGGCGGGGGACAATTCGTACGTGGAAGCGACCGTGAGTGTCTCCGGACGTTCCTTACGGACAAGGGAAGTTATGAACTCCACGGCCCTTTCTCCCTGATATCTGAAAGTCCTGCCAAGGGTCGTCCCCTCGGCAAGAGCCGCTTTCACGGCTGTGTTCCCAATCTCCACTATCAGATTCATGGCGTATGGATCAAACTTTCAAATATAATCAATTTTTTTGACCATTCACTGCAATCCGTATATGGCAGACCACGCCTTTTCAAGTGAATCTATGCCGTGAGCCAGCAATTTCAGCTTGGACTCGCTCTGTTTCAAGGCAAATGCACCAGTTCCGGATACCCTTTCCAGTATTTTTGAAAAAGTGTCGGACTTGAAATACGGAGACACAGGATTGCCGATGAAGAACATTATAAGTATCCCGTTCTTTATGATTATCTTCTCGAAACCGAGTTTGGAACCAAGGTTGCGAATCCGCACCACGTACAGAAGATTCTCCAGCTCCTCCGGAAGAGGACCGAACCTGTCTTTCAGCACTGAACGGAAACCGTTGATTTCCTTCTCGCTGCGCATCGAATCCAGCTGCTTGTATATCCTCAGTTTCTCCGAAGCCACGTCGAGATACCCGTCCGGAATCAATGCCTGCCTGTCGGTCTCGACGGTGCAGTCGCATATGAATTTGCCGGAGGACGCGTCACCGTTGAACGTTCCTGTCTCTATGCCAAGTTCCTCCATCGCTTCGGCGAGGATTTTCTGATAGGCCTCATAGCCCATTTCCATTATATAGCCGCTCTGTTCGGCTCCAAGAAGATTGCCCGCCCCGCGTATGTCCAGGTCCTGCATCGCTATGTTGAATCCGCTCCCGAGTTCGGAGAATTCCTCTATGGCCTTGAGTCTTTTCCTCGCATCTTCGCTCACCACGGAAAGCGGAGGTACGACGAGATAGCAGTAGGCCTTTCTGTTGGAACGCCCCACCCGTCCGCGGAGCTGGTGAAGATCGCTGAGACCGAAATTATGCGCCTGGTTGATGATGATGGTGTTGGCGTTGGGAATATCGAGTCCGTTCTCTATTATGGTGGTACAGAGAAGCATATCATAATCCCCCCGCATAAAGTCAAGTATCCTGTTCTCCAGTTCTCCGGATTTCATCTGCCCGTGGGCTATGCATATCCTCATATCAGGAACAAATCTGTGAAGTATCTCGTATATGGCATCGAGTTCTTCCACTTTGTTGTGAAGGAAAAATATCTGTCCGCCGCGGTTGAGCTCATTGTTGATTATCTCCTTCATCTCCTTCTCGTCGAACAGTATTATCGCTGTCTGTATGGGAATGCGGTTGGGAGGGGGGGTGTTGATTATGGAAAGGTCTCTTGCACCCAGCAGGGAGAATTGCAAAGTCCTCGGGATGGGAGTAGCAGTAAGCGTGAGAGTGTCAACGGAAGTCCTTATCTGACGCAGTTTTTCTTTTGCTGACACCCCGAATTTCTGTTCCTCATCTATTATCAGAAGACCCAGATCCTTGAATTCGAACCCGCCTCCGAGAATTTTGTGGGTCCCTATAAGTATGTCTATGGAACCTTCCGAAAGTTTGCGTTTTATCTCACCAGTCTCTTTTGCGCTGCGTAGACGGCTCACGTAATCCACACTGCAAGGAAAATCCTTGAGTCTGGAAGTGAACGTGTTGTAATGCTGCAAGGCAAGAATCGTGGTAGGTACAAGCACTGCCACCTGTTTCCCGTCACTGGCGGCCTTGAATGCGGCACGCACCGCAAGTTCTGTCTTTCCGAAACCTACATCCCCACATATAAGCCTGTCCATCGGACATTTGTCCTCCATATCACGCTTGATGGCGGCGGAAGCTATCTCCTGATCAGGTGTATCTTCATAAAGGAATGAAGATTCCAGTTCCTCCTGAAGATAACTGTCGGCGGAAAATGCAAATCCGGGTGAAGATTTTCTCTTGGCGTAAAGTCTTATCAAATCCTTCGCTATGTCCTTTACCCTGGACTTGGCTCCTGCCTTGAGAGTCTGCCAGGCTTTAGAACCCAGGCGGTGTATTCTGGGAACTTCCCCTTCTTTAGGCCTGTATCTTGAAATCTTGTTGAGGGCGTGTACCGACACAAATACCACGTCACCATCCTTGTAAGTGATTTTCACCACTTCCTTAACCCTTCCGTAGTCATCCCTCATCCTTACCAGACCTCCGAAAATACCCACTCCATAATCTATATGGACTACATAATCACCTATTCTGAATGCGTTGAGGTCATTTATCGTAAGCTGTTCCCCGGCCTCCACCGTCCTCTTGAGCCTTATTCTGTGGTAGCGGTCGAAAATCTGATGTTCGGTGTAGCAACACAATTTCTCTTCATTGTCAACGAAACCCGCGTGGAACGTACTTCCTTTTATAAATTCAGGGAGAACGGACAGTTTTTTTGAAAGAATGGTTCTTATACGGTCGAGCTGCTGCTCTTTTTCCCCGTAGAGACACACCTTGTACCCGTTTTCCATTTTGATGCGTATGTCTTCAGTGAGAAGTTCGAAATTTTTGTTGAAAACGGGCTGCGGCGAGATATTGAAGCGTATGTCAGCATCCTTTCCGGCAGAAAGCGGAGTATCAAGAAAAACTCTCCTGTATGATGAAGAGCCTTTGAAAAAACTTTCTTCAGAATACATATCCGAGGAATCCAGCCATATTACAGTCGATGCGGGTAGACTGTCGATTATATATGTCCCTGAATCTTCTTTATTACTGAGAATGTCAGAAATTATCTGAATTTCACTTTCTTCATTGACAGACAACTGCGTATTGGTATCGAAACTGTGTATTTCATCCACTTCATCCCCGAAAAAAGAAATTCTGTAGGGATAATTGGAGGAATATGAAAATACGTCTATAAGTGCCCCTCTGACTGCATATTGTCCCGGTCCGGAAACGAAATCCACCTTTTCGAAACCATACTCAAGAAGTTTTTCTATAAGTTTTTCATATCCCGTATCATCTCCTTTTCTTATGAGCGTAGAGTTATTCCTTATGTTCTCAATATCAGGAATCTTTTCATTCAATGCCGCCGGGTATGACACGAAAAAAAGAATGTCACCGTCTTTCGCTCCCAAAAGTCTCTCAATGGCGGAAGTTCTCTGGACGGAAAGTGTTGATTTGTAATTGCTCTTCTCAATTCCTCTTCCTGTATCAGGGATGAAATAAACCTTGTCGCCGTCTATGAGATTATATAAATCAGCCGTGCAGAATTCCGCGCTCTCTTTTGTGGGAAGTATTATCAGGTGGATACCCTTGCCGCCACTTGCGTCTTTCAAGGCAAACCATCTTGCGGATTGATGAAGACCTGTGCAGAAAACGTCCCTTCCCGTGGAAAGACGTTTTCTTATCTCTTCGGAAGAAATTGACATCAGGAAGACAGACTGTTGTTTATAAGTTGTTAAAAGCAGTTGACAAAACTGTTGACAAAGTGAGGCGGGAGTTTTTCAAACATTCAAAAAACATATCAATAAACAGGAAATTAAACTTTTTGACTTTTATAATTATGTGTTTTACAATAAATTGAGTACTTTATAAACATATTCACCGCCATAAGAACAAAACAATCTAAAATAAAAAAAGTATATATATTTGTATAAAAGAAAAGTTTTCAGTTATGTCCGAATTTGATCCACGCTCCACAATCGAAAGCAAAGATAAGGATTTAGACGGAATAATACGCCCCAGGGAACTTGTGGATTTCACAGGTCAGAAAGAACTGATATCAAACCTGAGTATATACATAAAGGCGGCGAAATTGCGTGGTGAATCTCTCGACCATACGCTTTTTCACGGTCCTCCGGGGCTTGGCAAGACCACCCTCGCCCATATAATCGCAAACGAGATGGGCGTCAATCTCAAGATAACCTCAGGTCCTGTTCTGGACAAGCCCGGAGATCTCGCCGGTTTGCTCACGTCGCTTGAAAGTGGTGACGTTCTGTTCATCGATGAGATACACCGTCTTTCTCCGGAGGTTGAAGAGTATCTGTATTCCGCTATGGAGGATTACGTGATTGACATAATGATAGACAAGGGACCGGGGGCCAGATCGGTGAGGATATCGCTCAATCCGTTCACTCTTGTGGGAGCTACGACCAGAAGCGGGCTTCTGACGGCTCCTCTCAGGGCCAGATTTGGAATCAACTGCGCTTTGGAGTATTACGATTCCAGGGAGTTGAAGTCTATAGTGGTGAGAAGCGCCGGCATACTTGGAATAGGCATAGAAGATGATGCGGCGGAGGAGATAGCTCTAAGGAGTCGCGGCACCCCTAGAATAGCGAATGCTCTGCTTAGGAGGGTAAGAGATTTCGCACAGGTAATGGGTGACGGTATCATTGATTTGAAAATCACCAGATTGGCTTTGGATAAATTGAAAATAGACAAGCGTGGTCTGGATTCCATAGACAATAAGATTCTCCGTACCATAATTACCACTTTCAAAGGCGGTCCGGTAGGAGCCAACACCATTGCCACGGCGATAGGCGAAGACCAGGGCACTTACGAGGAAGTGTATGAGCCTTATCTTATAAAAGAGGGGTTCATAGTCAGGACGCAGAGAGGAAGGATTGCGACTGAATTTTCATATCATCATCTAGGACTTGAATCATATATGGGGTCAGGAAGCCGTTCTTCGGATATTTCCACTGAAGATGATTTTTGTCTTTTCGGCAAAAATGACTAAATTGTAAGTCCGTCAGGATTATTGTAAAACAAAAATAAAATGTCAGAAAAATTAATTTCAAAGATTCCCGGTGGTCCTTTGGCTGAAAAATGGACTAAGAGAAAATCGGAAATTCATCTGGTCAGTCCCAACAACAAGAGAAAACTTGAAATAATTGTTGTAGGTACCGGTCTGGGAGGGGCATCTGCTGCGGCTTCGCTTGGGGAACTCGGGTACAACGTGAAGATTTTCTGCATCAGTGATTCTCCCAGAAGAGCGCACTCCATTGCAGCGCAGGGAGGTATCAATGCGGCCAAGAACTATCAGAATGACAATGATTCCATCTATCGTCTTTTCTATGATACCATAAAGGGAGGCGATTACAGGGCGAGAGAAGCTAACGTCTATCGTCTCGCTGAAGTGAGTGCCGCCATCATAGACCAGTGTGTGGCACAAGGTATTCCATTTGCACGTGAATACGGCGGATATCTTGCAAACCGTTCTTTCGGTGGAGTGCAGGTGAGCCGTACTTTCTATGCGAGAGGGCAGACAGGTCAGCAGCTTCTTCTCGGAGCGTATGCCTCACTCAATAAGGAAATAGCGGCAGGGACGGTTAAATCTTATCCCCGTCACGAAATGCTCGACCTTGTCGTAATCAACGGAGAAGCCAAGGGAATCATAGCACGCAATCTCGTGACAGGAAATCTTGAAAGGTTCGGAGCCCACGCGGTGGTAATAGCCACAGGAGGTTATGGCAATGCCTATTTCCTTTCCACCAATGCAATGAACAGCAACGGTTCCGCTGCGATTCAGTGCTACAAGAAAGGAGCTTTCTTTGCAAATCCCTGTTTCGCTCAGATTCATCCTACCTGCATTCCCGTGCACGGAGACCAGCAATGCAAACTCACTCTTATGAGCGAGTCTCTTAGAAATGACGGACGGATCTGGGTACCGAAGAAGCTTGAAGACGTGGAGAAACTGCGCAAGCACGAAATAAAACCTTCTCAGATTGCGGAAGAGGATAGGGATTATTATCTTGAGCGCAGATATCCGGCTTTCGGAAATCTTGTTCCGCGTGACGTGGCGTCAAGAGCAGCGAAAGAAAGATGTGACGCCGGATTCGGAGTGAATGAAACGGGGCTTGCAGTATTCCTGGATTTCAAGGACGCCATAAATCGTCTTGGACATCAGAAAGTGGCGGAGAGATACGGCAATCTTTTCGAGATGTACGAGAAAATCACGGCGTCCTCACCCTGGAAGGAGCCTATGATGATATATCCGGCTATCCATTATACTATGGGCGGTATCTGGGTGGATTATGACCTTCAGACCACCATTCCAGGATTATATGCCATAGGTGAGGCAAATTTCTCGGATCACGGAGGCAACCGTCTCGGCGCATCCGCGTTGATGCAGGGACTTGCAGACGGATATTTCATTCTTCCGGTCACCATAGGAGATTATCTTAGCCACAAGTTTGCGGAGCCTAAGACCGATATTTCAGCTCCGGAATTCGATGAGGCCGAAAAGGCGGTGCAGGCCAGGATAGACAGACTTTTCTCCATAAAGGGAACTGAGACAGTCGATTCCATACATAAGGAACTTGGACATATAATGTGGGAATATGTAGGTATGGCCCGTACAAAAGAAGGACTTGAAAAAGCCATTTCCGAAATAAAGGCCCTGAAGGAAAAATTCTACGGGAAAGTGTTCGTTCCGGGCAGTCAGTTCGAATTCAATCAGGAACTTGAAAAGGCTCTGCGCCTTGAAGACTTTTTTGAAATAGGAGAACTTATGGCGAGGGATGCGCTCAACCGCAACGAATCCTGCGGAGGTCACTTCCGTCTGGAGAGCCAGACAGAGGAGGGGGAAGCCAAGCGCGATGACAAGAATTATATGTATGTGGCGGCTTGGGAATATAAAGGCGGAGAGTCTGAACCTGCACTTCACAAGGAGCCGTTGAACTATGAGTTCATAGAGGTTAAAACCAGAAACTACAAAGACTGATTGACAATGGAATTCAACTTGAAAATATGGCGTCAGAAGAATGCCAAGGCAAAAGGTCATTTTGAGACCTATCACGTTTCCGGAATAGAAGAGGATGCTTCATTCCTTGAAATGCTCGATATACTCAATGAACAACTCATTCGTGAAGGAAACGACCCTGTAGCCGTTGAAAGGGGATGTCAGAGCAGCGGACCTGTTTCTTTCGACCACGATTGCCGTGAAGGGATATGCGGAGCCTGTTCGCTTTACATAGACGGAAGGGCTCACGGCCCCGATGACCACGTTACCACCTGCCAGCTTTTTATGCGTCATTTCAAAGACGGCGCGACCATCACTGTGGAGCCTTGGAGAAGCGCAGCTTTTCCTGTCATAAAGGATCTTGTAGTGGACAGGACTGCGTTTGACAAGATTCTTCAGGCCGGAGGATTCATTTCCGTCCGCACCGGTTCGGCACAGGATGCCAATACCACTCTCATTCCACACGACAAAGCTGAAGAGAGTATGGATGCGGCTGCGTGTGTAGGATGCGGCGCTTGTGTGGCGACGTGCAAGAACGGTTCGGCTATGCTGTTTGTTGCTGCAAGAGTAAGTTCACTTGCGCTTCTCCCTCAGGGACGTCCGGAAGCGAAAAGAAGGGCGAAGGCTATGATAGCGAAGATGGACGAACTGGGCTTCGGCAACTGCACCAATACCCGCGCCTGTGAAATGGAATGTCCCAAAGGCATATCAGTATCCCATATTGCAAGACTCAACAGGGAATTCCTCAAGGCCAAATTCTCCGATTAATAGAGGAAATTGTTGAAGGGATACCTTCCTGCATGAATCTCCGAAACCATCTTGTAGATGTCGTTTCGGAGTTTTTCAATGCCCGTTCTTTGTTTTGCGGAAATGAATATGCAAGGTGTGTTTTCCTTGGCTATCCAACTGTTTTTCAACTCTTCAAGAGTATAATTTTCCTTTCCTTTCGGTTCGAGGGAAAATTCGTCATATTCATCGTAACTGTATGCGTCTGTCTTGTTGAAAATGACGTAAACAGGCTTGTTTTTAGCTCCGATGTCGCTCAAAGTCCTTTCCACCACGGCTATCTGTTCTTCAAATCCGCCGTGTGATATATCCACCACGTGAAGCAGAATATCTGCCTCCCTGACTTCATCAAGAGTGCTTTTGAATGCTTCAATCAACTGTGTTGGAAGTTTTCTGATGAATCCGACCGTATCGCTGAGCAGAAAAGGAACATTTTCTACGACAACTTTCCTTACGGTGGTGTCGAGCGTGGCGAAAAGTTTGTTTTCGGCGAACACGTCCGACTTTGCAAGAAGATTCATTATTGTGCTTTTTCCCACGTTGGTATAGCCGACCAGAGCCAGTCTTACCATTCTCCCTCTGTTGCTTCTCTGGGTGGCCATCTGTCTGTCCACTTTCTTGAGCTGTTCCTTCAGCCGGGTGATGCGTTCCTTGACTATACGCCTGTCTATTTCTATCTGGGTCTCTCCCATACCGCCTCTCGTACCGTGTCCGCCTCTCTGTCTTTCAAGGTGTGTCCACATACCGGCCAGTCTGGGGAGCATATAGTTGTATCTGGCCAGTTCCACCTGCATCTTGGCGTATGAAGTCTTGGCTCTTTGGGCGAATATCTCGAGAATGAGTCCTGTCCTGTCTATGACTGCGCTGCACTTTATGATTTTTTCGATGTTTCTCTGCTGCATTCCCGTCAACTCATCGTCGAATATGGCATACGCTATGCCGTTGTCTTCGCAGTACTGCGCTATTTCTTCAAGTTTTCCGCTCCTTATGTAAGTGGATTTCTCGGGTTTGTCCACTTTCTGTATGAAACGTCTGTCAGGGACAGCGCCTGCCGTCTCTGCCAGAAATGCAAGTTCATCGAGATATTCCGCGACTTTGCGTTCGTCTTCACCCTGTCTTGCAATTCCTATGAATATCGCTTTTTCTTCTGCCATACCTGGGAGGCTGCGTGGCGGCGCCGGCAAGACTAAAAAGGGTTGACTTTTTGGTCAACCCCATTTTTACCTCTGCTGCAGCTTATCAGCCAGCATCTTGTAAAAGATATCAATAATTTGTTATCTCAACTGGAATATTACGGGGAAGGTGTAGGTTACAGGGACAGCACGGTCTCTCTGTTTGCCCGGTTTCCACTTGGGAGAACTTGATACCACTCTCACCGCTTCCTTGTCCAGAGAAGGATCAACACCGCGGAGAACCTTCACGTTGCTCAACGTACCGTCGGCATTCACCCTGAATGAAAGGGTTACGCGGCCCTGTACTCCGTTTTCCTTTGCAATCTCGGGATAAACGATCTGGGACATTACCCATTTGGTGAAAGTGTTGGCGTCACCGCCCTGGAAAGAAGGCTTCTCTTCCACGAGAGCGAACGGAATAGGCTCCTCTTCGATGACTTCCTCCACGACTTCTTCCTTGTAGTCCATAATCTCGACTCCGACGTTCACGTCATCTTCGAGATTGATGATGTTGTCATCAATCTTCACATCGTCGTCCATAATCTGAATCTCGTCCGAAAGAACGGGAACCTTGACTTCCGGAGGGGGAGGAGGAAGTTCCTGGGTGATAGGAATAATTTCTTCTTCGATAATCTCCTGAGTTTCAGTCAGCAGGGTACTTGCCTTCTTTTCCTTCGAACTGTAGGAGAAGCAGGCCCATACAAAAAGAAGCGCCAGAATCAATCCGATTTCAACAAAGAGAACCCTCTTGTTTTCAAGACTGGCTTTTTCTGATTTCTTGATTTCCATATTGTTGATTTTCTATCATTTCACATCAATGGCCTCCAAATATATGAACAAATATTGTTAATTCCAACATTTTAAATAATCAAAAATCTTTTTGCGTGTTCATATCGGAAGAAAAGGTGAAACTTTTGGCAGTGCAGGCGGCATGCCCCACCGGGGCGGCTGCGTCAGCAGCGGGGGTAAAATAATAGGGGTTGATCTAATAAGGCGCCTCAGCGCCGTGTCGGAGTGAGCGAAATGAACATTGAGCCACGGAGACACCCGCTGGAACGAAGTGCAGGCGGCATGCCCCACCGGGGCGGCTGCGTCAGCAGCGGGGGTAAGACAAAAGGGGGTGACCAAAAAGTCAACCCCTTTGCATTCGAATCGGCGGAAAGGATTATCCTGCCGTCACATACCCCGGACTTCTTTTTCCGAAACTGTCACGGATTACTTCGTACTATGAGCGAAGAAATATTCTCCGCTGACAGCACTTTGACCTCTGAAGAAGACATAGGTTTCTTCTTCCACTTTAAGGTTCTTCTCGAGATACTTCTTCAAACTCTCAAAATTATTGAATGCATCCGAGTAGTCCTTTTCCCGTATGGTATCCTTTGTTGGGCTATCCTTCGAGCCGGTGTAAAGTTCTTTGCCGGCGGCATCCTTGAACACGGCATAGATATGGACCTTGAAGGCGGCGCTGTAATCGTTCCCCGTGGTGACGGCTCCCTCCGCCTCCGCCACGTCCATCCGCAATGTGAACGGCCAGTTGTCTTTCTTGTTGTCGATGTTGGCATCCTCCTTGGTGAAAGTGGAAGAGCCTTTTATGCCGCGAAGCGTATCGCTTACGGCGTTCCCATTGAAATCCGTCGTTGCCAGAACGACATTGAAATTGTCAGTGATGTCTTTCGACAGTTCCCAGTCAACGTGCAATTCAAGAGTTTTGCAGACGGGTGCATCAGATACAGGTTCATCGCTTGATTTGCTCTTTGAGCAGGATACAGCCACCAGCGCTGCAAGAGCGACAAGTGCGAAAATTTGGATTTTTTTCATATTCTAAAGTTAATTAATGATTTTAATTACAAAAATTGTCGCAAATATATATATAAATTCTGACTTTATCAATGGTCAAGGTAACTCTGCGTCTTCCCGGACAGATTTGTTGTTTTTATAACGGTAAGGAGTTATATTTGTTAACTATGGGTGCACTATGATTGTTCTTGACCAGACCTTGACAGCCGCTTTGGGCGTACTTTCTCTCCTGTCGGGAAGATTTTTCAACGGGAAGATACGCGTCCTTTCGAGGGTATGCATCCCGGCTCCCGTTACCGGCGGGCTGGTCGTGTCGCTGCTGACTCTTGCCTTGAAATCCTTTGCCGGTATAGAGTTTTCGTTCGATTTCACCATACGGGACATCTGTATGCTGATTTTCTTCACATCCATAGGATTTCAATGCGACCTTTCCACCATAAAGAAAGGTGGCAGACCTCTTGTATCGTTGATTGTTCTTGTGGCCGTGCTGATTGTGGCGCAGAATTTCCTTGCCGTGGGAATTGCCGCGGCAATGAATCTCGAACCCGTTTTCGGGATGGTGGCTGGCTCCGTTTCTATGTGCGGAGGGCACGGCACTTCCGCAGGATTTACAGATTTGATGGAGAAAAGCGGAATCATCAATGCGGGGTCCATAATGATGGCGACGGCGACTTTCGGTCTCATCGCAGGTTCTCTCATAGGCGGCCCGATTGCCGAAATTCTCATCACCCGCAGGGGGCTGGCTTCCGACGGAATTGATTCCGGAGATATGGGGAAAGTCAGCGAGAAGCGGAACTATGAAAGTCCCGACGCGCGGATGCGCGGATATACCCTCGCCACCTTCGAAATTTTCCTCACCATAGGTCTCGGGACTCTTGCAGGCAAGTTGCTTTCGCTCACGGGGATATCTTTCCCTTCTTATTTCGGTGCGATGCTCTGCGCCATAGTCATCCGCAACGTTGCGGATGCCGTGCCCGGGGGAGCCGGCATTCACGCGAAGGAAATAGGCCGTATAGGTTCTCTATGCCTAGCTTTGTTCCTCGGAATAGCGATGTGCTCGCTGAGGCTTTGGGAACTTGCCGGACTTGCACTTCCTCTCTGTCTGATGCTTTTATCGCAGGTGGTGTTCATATTTCTTTTCAGCATTTTCATCGCCTTCCCTCTTTTGGGGTGCGATTACAATGCGGCGGTACTGGTGAGCGGATTGTGCGGTTTCGGTCTTGGTGCCACGCCTAACGCTATGGCCAATATGTCGATGGTTTGCAGCAGACACGGCTACATAAACCTTCCTTTCATAGTGGTGCCCATAGTGGGGGCGGCCGTCCTGGACATAATAAATATTACCGTCATCAGTCTTTTCATCAATTTCATCTGAGAGAATTCTGCGCCTGTATATGGAGCGACAAGGCATGTCAGCATCGGGAATCGGGCGATTTTGCTTATATTTACGGGTTCAACGGTAATTTACGAATGAAAGCAAGTGTTTTCCCCGGTCAAGGGACCCAGTTCGCAGGAATGGGCAAAGACCTTTACGAAGGCAATGCTCTTGCGAAAGAACTGTTCGACAAGGCAGATGAAATTCTTGGCTATCATATCACGGACATTATGTTCAACGGAAGTGAAGAGGACCTGAAGGAGACGAAGGTGACACAACCTGCCGTATTCCTCCATTCGGTCGTGTCAGCACTCTGCCTCGGTGAAGAATTCAATCCCGATATGGCCGCGGGGCACTCGCTGGGCGAGTTTTCCGCTTTGACGGCATGCGGTTGCCTCAGTTTCGAAGATGGACTTCGCCTGGTTTATGCCCGGGCGATGGCGATGCAGGCCTGTTGCGAGAAGGTGCCGGGGGCGATGGCCGCCATCATCAACCTGCCCGAATGCGTCATAGAGCGGATTTGTTCGGAAGTCGATGGAGTGGTGCTTCCTGTAAATTACAACAGCCCCGGGCAAGTAGTGATTTCAGGCGAGGTGGATGCCGTCGGAGAGGCTTGCGCCAGGTTGAAGGAGGCGGGGGCCAGACGTGCGCTTCCGCTGGCAGTCGGAGGGGCGTATCACTCGCCTCTGATGGAACCGGCCCGCATAGAACTGGCTGCAGCCATAGGAAAGACAGAATTCAGGCCTCCCCGTTGTCCTGTGTATCAGAACGTGGACGCGAAGCCGCATACCGATCCCGTGGAAATAAAAAACAATCTTCTGTCTCAATTGACCGCCCCGGTATATTGGACACAGACGGTTGAGAATATGATTGCGGACGGAATGACCGAATTTCAGGAATATGGCCCCGGGCAGGTGCTCACGGGTCTGATACGACGCATAAGGAAAAACTTTGAAAAATGATAAAGAAGATATTGGTTGCCAACAGGGGGGAGATAGCGGTGCGCGTAATGCGTTCCTGCTATGAAATGGGAATAAGGACCGTGGCCGTGTACAGTGAAGCCGACCGCACCTGCAGGCACGTGCTTTATGCCGATGAAGCGGAGTGTATCGGGCCGGCTTCTTCGAGGGACAGTTACCTTTGTATGGACAGGATTTTGGCAGCGGCTAAGAAACACGGGGCGGAGGCCATTCATCCGGGATATGGATTTCTGAGCGAAAATGCCGAATTTGCGAGCCGTTGCAGGGATGAGGGGCTTGTGTTCATCGGCCCTGAACCCGACACCATTATCCGTATGGGTGACAAGATTCAGGCTCGCGCCACGATGATTGCCGCCGGCGTGCCCGTAATTCCCGGTGTCTGCGAAAAGTTGAATTCCCCTTCTGATGTCGTGGAGGCCTGCAACGGTTTGGGATATCCGGTAATCATAAAGGCTGCGAGAGGGGGTGGAGGAAAGGGGATGCGTGTGGCGCGCGATGCTTCAGAGGTGGTGCGTATGTATGAGGACGCCAGGTCAGAGGCCCTGTCATCCTTCGGGGACGATACCGTTTATATTGAAAAATATATGGAAAATCCTCATCATATAGAATTTCAGATTCTTGGGGACAGGCAAGGGAACGTCATCCATTTGTTTGACAGAGAATGCTCAGTGCAGAGACGCCATCAGAAGATAGTGGAAGAGAGCCCGAGTCCGTTTCTGGATTCCGATCTGAGGAGGAGGATGGGAGAAGCGGCGGTGACTGCCGCAAAATACGTGGGGTATGAAGGTGCGGGTACCGTAGAATTTCTGGTGGACAAAGACAGAAACTTCTATTTTCTGGAAATGAACACCCGCCTGCAGGTGGAACATCCCGTTACGGAGGAAGTGTGCGGAATAGATCTGGTCAAACAGCAGATACTGATTGCGGACGGACAGGGTCTTGCATATGCGCAGGAAGACGTCAAGCAGAGAGGATGTGCCATCGAATGCCGTATCTGCGCGGAAGACACGGACAATGGTTTCCGGCCTTCACCCGGGCTGATACGTCAGCTGACAGAGCCCCAGGGGCAGGGCATACGCATAGATTCAGCCGCCTATCAGGGCTATGAGATGCCGATGTACTATGATCCGATGATTGGCAAGCTTATCGTATGGGCGGCCCGGCGCGAATATGCCATAGAGCGGATGAGAAGAGCCCTTTACGAATACAAGATGACAGGTCTGATGACCAATATAAGATATCTCCGGCATCTGATAGACGCGCCGCAGTTCAAGGAGGGGGTTTATGACACCTCGTTCACGGAGCAGAATCAGGAACGGCTTAAGAAACGCAAGGGTTATCACAATGAGTCCGAGGATATAGCGGCCATAGCGGCATACATCGATTACCTGATGAACTTTGAAGAGAATTCTTCAGACGAGAAGGATGAAAGCGCGTTGAGCCGCTGGAGGGCTTTTGGCCTTCAGAAAGGAGTATTGAGAGTTTGACGGAGGGTGCGGAAATGGAGATACAGATAGGAGAAAGGCTGATTCAGATGAATCTTGTCGGCAAGGACGGCAACAGGATGTCCGTCGAAGTGGACGGAAAGATATACAACGTGGACGTATGTATGCTCGGCGACGGGCAATATTCCATCTTGAACGAAGGCGTTTCGTACTCCCCTTTCATTGTTCACGAAAAGGGAAGCAGGCATTACAGCGTGAGTCTGAACTATTCCGTTTATGAGATGGATATGCTGGACTCGCAGGCCAGGTATATGCGTATGCGGAAGAACGCCCGCCGGGACAGGCAATCCGACAGGATAAAGGCACCTATGCCGGCGAAGATTGTCAAGGTGTACGTGGAAGCAGGGCAGAGGGTTAGGGCCGGGGAGCCTATGATAACGTTCGAGGCGATGAAGATGCAATCTACGGTGCAGGCCGTTGAAGATTGCGTGATAAGGAGCGTGGCTTGCAGGGATGGTGAGAGCGTAATGGCGGAGCAAGTGTTGCTGACACTGATGAAAGAAGTAGGAAAGGATTATGACGGAAAATAAGAAAATGACTGTTTATGAACGCATTGAACTGTTGCTGGATAAGGGCAGTTTCGTGGAAACGGACAGATATGTCAAACACCTGTGTACCGAATTCGGTATGGAGCGGAAACGTATAGCCGGCGACGGGGTAGTGTGCGGCTATGGGAAGATAGACGGGCGGACGGTATTTCTGTACGGGTTTGATTTCAGTGTATTCGGTGGCTCGTTAAGCGCTGCCAATGCGAAGAAGATAGCAAAGGTGCAGGATATGGCATTGAAATGCGGGGCTCCTGTAATCGGGTTGTATGATTCAGGGGGCGCGCGTATTCAGGAAGGGGTGGAGAGCCTTACGGGGTTTGCTGAAATTTTCCGCCGGAACGTGATGTCATCAGGTGTGATACCGCAGATAAGTGCCATAATGGGGCCGTGTGCCGGAGGATCGTGCTATTCACCGGCATTGACCGATTTTATCTTCATGGTCAAAGGCGAGAGCCAGATGTTCGTAACCGGACCTAACGTAGTGAAGCAGGAGACGGCAGAAGAATGTGACAAGGAAACGCTGGGCGGTGCCGACGTACACGCATCCTTGTCAGGGACTTGCAGTCTGGTCTGCGAAAATGACGCTGAGTGCCTGATGTCCATACGGGAACTGATAGGATTTCTGCCGTCCAACAATATGGAAGATGCTCCGGTACATAAGGCTACTGACGAACTGACCCGTGACTGTCACGAACTTGACAACGTGGTGCCCGATTCCCCCAGTATCCCGTACGACATCAGAGACATCATCCAGCCCATCTGTGACCATCAGTATTTCTTCGAATTGATGCCGGATTTTGCCAGCAACATCGTCATAGGTTTCGGGCGTATGGCGGGAAGAACGGTGGGATTCGTGGCGAACCAGCCAAACTGTCTTGCAGGTGCCATCGACATCAACGCAAGTGACAAGGCCGCGAGGTTCATATCGTTCTGCGACTGCTTCAACATTCCGCTGGTGGTCATAGAAGATGTCCCGGGGTTCCTTCCCGGTGTGGGACAGGAACACGGAGGAATCATCAGGCACGGGGCCAAGATAGTATATGCTTTCACCGAGGCGACTGTCCCTAAGATTACACTTATTACCCGCAAAGCATACGGCGGTGCGTATATCGTGATGAACAGCAAGCAGACAGGTGCGGACATCAATCTTGCATATCCATCGGCGGAAATTGCGGTAATGGGGGGCAGAGGGGCCGTATCCATTCTTTACAGGGAAGAATCTCCGAAACGGCAGGCCGAACTTTTGAAGGAATACGAAGAAAAATTCGCCAATCCCTACTGTGCGGCGGAGCGGGGCTACGTCGATGATATCATCCAGCCTTACGAGACGCGTACCGCCATAATCAGGGCTTTGGATTGTTGCAGAAACAAGAGCATAAGCAATCCGCCCAAGAAGCACGGCAACATGCCGGTATAAAACCGTCAGTCATATTTTGTTTGAACATCGAAAATTAGTATTTTTGGGGTATATTATAAAGATTACGGCAATTTGACTGTTGATTTATGAAATATGCCCTTGTCACGGGTGGATCCAGAGGCCTTGGTCGCGCGATATGCATCAGACTGGCCGGAATGGGGATACCTGTTATCATTAATTTTCGCGGGAATGAGATTGCCGCGCAGGAGGTTTCGGACATCATAGCCGGGAATGGCGGGAAGTCAGAATTGATGAAGTTCGATGTAACTGACAAAGTCGGGGTGGAAGCCGCCATAGACGAATGGGAGCGGAATCATCCGGAAGACTATGTAGGATATCTGGTCAACAATGCCGGCATCCGCAATGACGGCGTGATGTTTATGATGACTGATGAGGGCTGGCACGGTGTGCTTGACACTTCCGTCAACGGATTGTTCTATGTCACACGCCGCCTGCTGCCCAAAATGATGATGCGCGGACACGGGGGAAGAATAGTCAACGTATCTTCGCTGAGCGGTTTGAAAGGTCTCGCGGGGCAGACCAACTACTGTGCCGCCAAATCCGCTGTCATCGGGATCACCCGGGCGCTGGCGCAGGAAACGGCGGCCCGCAATGTCACCGTCAACGCGGTTGCGCCGGGATTCATAGAGACCGATATGACCAAAGACCTGCCACAGGAGGAACTGATACGGATGATTCCGCAGAAACGCTTCGGGAAACCGGAAGAAGTGGCACATCTGGTCGCCTTTCTGTGCAGCGAGGAGGCATCTTACATAACAGGACAGACAATCAGTATTAACGGAGGACTGCTATAGGGATATGGGAAGAAGAGTTGTTGTCACCGGAATGGGAATCTGGTCCTGCATAGGGACGGATATCGGAGAAGTGAAGGAATCCCTGTATTCGGGGAGGTCGGGGATAGGTCTCGAACCGGAGAGACTCGAATACGGATTCAGGAGCACATTGACAGGGATTGTGCCCAAGCCGGAGCTTAAAGGTCTGATTGACCGTCATCTTCGCCGCGGGCTCAGTGAGGAGGCTGAATATGCTTATATGGCGGGCAGGCAGGCTTTCGAGCAGGCAGGTATCAGCAATGAATATCTGCTGGCCAACGAAGTAGGCTGCATTTTCGGCAATGACTCATCTGCAAAACCGGTAATCGAGGCGCATAGGATTATGCTTGAAAAGCACGATACCGAACTGCTGGGACAATCGTTCATTTTCCAGGCGATGAACAGCACCGTCAATATGAATCTCAGCACGATTTTCCATCTGAAGGGCATCAATTTCAGCATAAGTGCCGCGTGCGCTTCCGGAGGGCACTCCATTGGGCTTGCTTATATGTTCATAAAGAACGGTTTGCAAGATGTGGTGCTGTGCGGTGGCGCTCAGGAGACCAATCTTTATGGTATGGCTTCTTTCGATGCCTTGAGGGCGTTCAGCAAGAGGATGGATGAGCCGGCAAAGGCGAGCCGCCCTTTTGACAAGGATCGTGACGGACTGGTGCCCAGCGGGGGTGCAGCCGCATTGGTACTGGAAGATTATGACCACGCCGTAGCCAGAGGAGCCGATATCATCGCCGAGATTACAGGATACGGTTTCAGCAGCAACGGTACGGTCGCAATCAGCCAGCCCAGCGACGAGGGATGTGTCCGGGCAATGATGCGGGCGATGGAAGATGCAGGCATCACAGCGGCCGACATAGATTATATCAATGCTCACGCTACGGGCACTCCGTTGGGAGACAGGTTCGAAGCTATGGCTCTGGACAGGTTGTTCCGCGGGCAGCACGCATTGATAAGCAGTACCAAGGGCCATACCGGGCACGAATGCTGGATGGCCGGTGCCAGTGAACTGATTTACTGCATCATTATGATGCAGAACGGTTTCATCGCACCCAATCTCAATCTCCTGAATAGGGATGAATGTGCTGAGAATATCAATCTCGTCACTGAAACGGTTGAGACTCAGATTGATACGGCACTCAGCAATTCTTTCGGTTTCGGGGGTACCAACAGCGCAATAATAGTAAAGAAATTCAAACAAGTATAACTGATATGACCAAGGAAGAAATTGAAGAGAGAGTACGCAACTTTCTGATTGAAGAACTGGAAATAGAACCGCAGAAGATTTTTCCTGATGCGCGGCTTAAGGATGATATGGGAATCGACAGCCTTGACTTCGTGGATATCGTTGTCATCGTCGAGAAGGTTTTCGGGTTCAAGATAACACCCGAAGAGATGGAAGGCGTGGACACGTACGACAAGTTCTGCGCTTATATAAGTACGAAGGTCAACAATTCGTGATGGACAGGGAATGGGCCGGGACGACGTATGGCAACGGATGGATGCACGAGCATCTTGTCCGTCTTTTGCGTCATATTGACGTACGTGTCTTCTACGCGTTGTCTGCTCTGTTCGTGATTCCGTTCGTATTGCTTTTCGGCTCAGGCCGGAGGATTTCCTACCGGTATTTCCGGCGGCATCATGGTTTCGGACGATTGAAATCGGCGTGGAACGTCTATGTCAATCATTGCCGCTTCGCTGAGGTGGTGATTGACCGGTTCGCCACTTATGCCGGCCGCGAATTCAGAATCAAGGTACCGGATATGGACAAATTCAGTGCACTTTCCGCCAGACCGGAAGGATTCGTGATGATGAGCAGTCATATCGGTAACTACGAAATGGCGGGATATGCTCTTCCGTCCGAAAGGAAAAGTATAAATGCCGTGGTGTATGGGCACGAAAAGGAATCTGTGATGAGAAACCGCAACAGGATGTTCGGCAGGACGAACGTCAATATGATATCCATGAAGGAGGATATGAGTCATCTCTTTGAGATAGATTCAATCTTGAGAAAGGGCGATATCGTCAGTTTCCCCACCGACAGGTCGATGGGCGGCAAGGTTGTTTCATGCGAGTTTCTGGGAGGGCTTGCGTCATTTCCGCAGGGACCGTTCAGCGTAGCGGCGATGCACGGGCTGAATGTTCTGGCGGTGAATGTGATGAAGACAGGCTGTCTGGAATACACGATATATGTCACTCCCCTCCAGTACGACAAGACTGCGGACCGCAGAAGCCAGATAATCCAGCTCAGTCAGGCATATGCCGCGGAGTTGGAAAAGCGCGTGAGACAATATCCTACGCAATGGTATAATTTTTTTGAGTTCTGGAAATGACAGATTATGCCCATCCCGATGAGGAACTGCTTCGCAGCATAGACATACACGGCATCCTGCCGCAGCAGGAACCTTTCGTTATGGTCGGTTGCATGACCCGTTTCGAAATGATGTCCTCGACAACGGAGACCGAAATACTTCCCGACAATATCTTTGTGGATGACGGACGCTTTTCCGCAATCGGTATGATTGAGAATATAGCTCAGACCTGCGCGGCCAGAGTCGGCTATTACAACAGATACGTCTTGCAGAATGATGTCAGGATAGGCTTCATAGGTGCCATACGAAATTACTCGGCAAGTGCCCTTGCATCGGTGGGAGATGTCATTGTCACGAAAGTGGATGTCGTGGACGAGGTGTTCGGGATGACTCTCGCGGACGCTGAAATAAGATGCGGCGGAAAGGTCATTGCGACTGCCAGGATAAAACTTTCCGTCAAAAACATATAGGATATGGAAAAAGTTCTTCTTCAAACAGAAAAGGCGATTGACGTGCGTTTCAGCGAGGTGGACCTGATGGGGGTGGTATGGCACGGTTCCTATATGATGTATCTGGAAGATGCGCGTGAAGAGTTCGGAACCAGATTCGGGTTGAGCTACTGCCGGTACATCGAGGAGAATGTAATGGTCCCTGTAGTTGAAATGAATCTCAAATACAGGAAACCTGTGAAATACGGGATGAAGCCTGTGGTGAGAATCAGTTATGTGCCGACAGACGCCGCCAAGATAATCTTCGATTACGAGATATATGATTCGGAAACAGGAGACGTATGCCTTACGGCGCGCAGCATCCAGGTATTTATGGATACGGATTATAATCTTCTGTGGTTCAGTCCCGGATTCTACGAAGATTGGAAACGCAGAATGGGAGTATGATGACGGCTGTACTGGGTACTAATATAGTGTCTCCCCTGGGGCGCACTTCACAGGAAAACTATGATGCCGTGAAGCGTGGCCGCAGCGCCTTGACCGGACTTGAAAAGGGATGGAACGGGATTCCGGAAAAAATCACGGCCTCCGTATTCGGGATATCCGGGGATACGGACTCGAAGCGGGGGCGGAGATTCGAAGACATAGTTGTCGAAAGTATCGCGGCGGCGCTGGAAGGGACAGGCGTGAATCCGTCTTCGGAAAGGACGGTACTGATAATAAGCACTACGAAGGGTGACATAGAGTCTCTTGTCCCCGATACACTCTCTCGGTACTCCGGTCCCGCTGGGGCAGTCCACAGGATAGCAAGGCATTTCGGCATCGTGACCAGTCCTGTGATTGTCTGCAACGCCTGCATAAGCGGTGGCAATGCACAGTTGCTGGCTGCAAGGTTTATTGGAGCAGGGATATACGACAACGCCATAGTCTGTGGTGCCGACACGGTCAGTCCGTTTACGGCAGCCGGTTTTTTAAGTTTCAAGGCGCTTTCTCCCTTTGAATGCCGTCCATTCGATATGGAAAGGAGGGGACTCAATCTCGGCGAAGCTGCTGCGACCATAGTGTTCGGTCGTGTCCCCGACAGAAATTCCGGTCTGTGGGTTCTGGAAGACGGAGCCCAGACGAATGACGCCTATCACGTCAGCGCGCCTTCTCCCGACGGGAACGGCGTATGTCGCGCCATCGAAGCTGCAATGAAAGGGACGGCCCCGGAAGACCTTGACTGCATCAGTCTGCACGGTACGGCGACATTGTTCAATGACCAGATGGAAAGCAGGGCGATACAGGACTCCGGACTTTCCGATATCCCCGCGATGGCTCTGAAAGGATATTACGGGCACACTCTCGGTGCCTCCGGAGTGCTTGAGACCATCATTACGATGAAAGCGCTGGAAAATGGGACGGTTCTCCCAACACGCGGATTCGAAGAACCGGGAGTAAGCGGAAGGGTATCGGTAAGTGCTGTCGAGCGTCCAAGCGGGGGGAAAGGCCGTTTTCTCAAAATTCTCAGTGGTTTCGGAGGCTGCAACTGCGCCCTGCGGTATGGCAGAGCGGAGAATGCGCTTCCTCTCGCAACAGATTGCGGACATATCGAGGTGCTGGGCGATATACGGATGGAGTCTCCCTACGATTTTGACGGAACATACAAGACCAGTCTGGAGAACAATCCGAAATACTACAAGATGGATATGCTGGCGAAACTTTCCTATGTAGCATCCGAACTTCTCCTGAAGCGCTTTCCATCCATTCGCCCCACGTCCGTCATCCTTTTCAACGGCTCGTCTTCCATAGTGCAGGACAGGAAGCACGTGGATATGGTTATGGGAAACGGAGGTTTTTTCCCCAGCCCGTCGGTATTCCTGTATACTCTTCCCAACCTTGCCGTCGGCGAGTTGGCAATCCGTAATGGAATCAAAGGCGAAACAGCGTTGTACATCCTTCAGAAAAAAGACCCCGGGCTTATGGACGACATCATCAGGGTATCTCTGCCCAAAGGAACCGTCGCCCTGACGGGTTGGGTGGACTGCCGCGCGGAGGATGATTTTGAAGTGGATTTGAAACTGATAACTATTAACTGATTACAATTATGAACGACGATTTGATTCTTGAACTCAAAAATCAGATTATTGATGCACTTAACCTGGAGGAACTCACTCCGGAAGATATTGATGCGGACGCACCTCTCTTCGGAGCGGGTCTGGGCCTTGATTCTATTGATGCACTGGAGCTTATAGTAATCCTTGACAAAAATTATGGAATCAAGTTGGCCAGTCCGGCGGAAGGGAAAGCTATATTCAAAAGCGTGGCCGCCATCGCGGAATATGTGGCAAAGAATCGTTCCAGATAATGCAGAATCTTTCAAGAATAGGGATTACCGGGCTGGGCGTGATTTGCGCGATCGGCAATAATGCGGATGAGGTCCTGTATTCTCTTAAGAAGGGGGTGTCGGGTATAGGACCCGTACGTTACCTGCAGACCAGGCACACGGAAATTCCGGTCGGCGAAGTCAAACTTTCCAACAGGGAGATGGCTGATATGTTGGGGCTGGAGAGGGATAGACTTTACAGCCGCACGTCACTGATGGGAGCCATATCCATACGCCAGGCCCTGAGGCAGACCGGCATAAGGTCTCTTGCCGGCAAGCGTGTCGCCGTCATTTCGGGCACTACGGTCGGAGTAATGGACCTTGTCGAGAATTTCCGTCCGCAGATATTGCGCGGGGAAATCCCGGATAATATACCCTCCGGCAATGAATGCGGGCACAGCACCAGGGAAATGGCGGAATTTGCAGGTATCCCCCAGGCGCAATGCTGCACCATCTCCACGGCTTGCAGTTCTGCGCTCAACAGCATCATCACAGGATGCGAAATGTTGCAAAGGGATGAGGCCGACATTGTCATCGCCGGAGGGAGCGAAGCTCTCAGCCGTTTTCACCTCAACGGTTTCAACTCCCTGATGATTCTGGACAAGAAACGCTGCCGCCCGTTTGATGCCACCCGCGCGGGGCTCAATCTCGGGGAGGGAGCCGCATTCGTCGTGATGCAGAAGAATCCGACCGATGCTCTCTCTTATGTGGCAGGCTACGGTAACCGCTGTGACGCATTTCATCAGACTGCGTCTTCCGAAAACGGGGATGGAGCATTCCTTGCGATGAGCGATGCGCTTTCAATGGCCGGGCTCAGACCGGAAGATATCGGTTATGTCAATGCACACGGCACGGGCACTCCCGACAACGACATTTCGGAGAGTCGTGCCATACGGCGCCTGTTCAAAGACACGGTTCCGCCTGTATCGAGTACGAAAGCTTTCACAGGACACACGACATCCGCTTCCGGGAGTATAGAGGCCGTTATCTGCATACTTGCCATACGGCA
Organism: Bacteroidales bacterium; assembly: GCA_024401975.1. Lineage (GTDB taxonomy): Bacteria > Bacteroidota > Bacteroidia > Bacteroidales > UBA932 > Cryptobacteroides. The sequence goes on from JAKSKB010000001.1 coordinate 104,733, forward strand.
CGGGTTTCTGCCGGCCAACCTCGGTTGGAAGAACCTTATAGAAGGCGGCATCAGGCCCACGAATGGGAAGAAAGGCGTTGCCTTGAAATATGCGATGTGCAATTCATTCGGATTCGGAGGCAACGATTCGTCCATCATTCTCAGTGGCGACGAATTCGGGTTGCAATATGCTGATGGTGATTTCGCCGTTGAGACCCTTGCAGACGAAAAAGTCTGTGACGTGGAAAGTTTCGGACAGTTGAAAGAATATGTTTCCCCGATGGAAAGCCGCAGGATGGGAAAACTGATGAAGGCGGCGATTCTTTCGGCCTTCAAGGCTTTGAAAATTTCCGGTACAGAATGCCCGGATGCCATCATAACGGGGACATCTCACGGTATGCAGGAGACCGGCAATCGCTTTCTTGATGACATCATCGCAAATGGCGAGGAACTTCTGAGCCCGACCCTGTTTATGCAGAGTACTCATAACACGATAGGTTCCTCCATTGCCATACGGACGGGATGCCACGGATACAACATCACATACAGTCAGGGAGATGATTCACTGGGATGGGCGTTGAAGGACGCGCGGGAGAAAATCCGGTCGGGCCGCGCCCGGACGGTACTGGTGGGGTGCTATGACGAGTCATCCGAAGGTGTGGATGCCAGAACTTTAATACTTGGAAGGAAATGAGAATCCCGTTATTGCTTCTTGCTGTCATTCAGAGTTCCTTGCTTGCAGGCGGGCAGGTGCTGCTCAAATTCGCCTTGAACCGGATGCTGCCCTTCTCGTGGACTGCCGCTTTCTGGAAATCGGTATTCGTGAACTGGCAGTTCGTCGCCTGCGGCTGCTGTTACGGTGCAGGAAGCCTGCTGTGGTTTCATATCATAAAGAACTATCCGTTCAGTATGGCTTACCCGCTCGTGTCATTGAGTTATGTCTTCGGAATGTTCGCTGCGATAGTGTTCTTCCACGAGTCCGTGGAGTGGACGAAGTGGTTGGGCGTGATTCTCATAATGGGAGGTTGTTATTTCATAGCGAAATGAAGAAAAGGATTCTTTTGATGCTTATGTCTCTGACGGGGGCCGTTACGGCTGTCGCGCAGGACAGCCTTGTCGGGGATCTGGCGGAGGCCTGCAGCAGACTGGAAATCGTGGAATGCGGATTTATCCAGACGAGACACGTGTCTCTGGTGGACGGGGACATCGTTTCCAGGGGAAATATGGTATATCGGAAACCGGATATGTTGCGGTGGGAATATACAAGTCCTGAGCCGTTTGCATTCGAGATAAACGGTCAGGACATCAGCATAACCTATGGCGACGGAGGTAACGTGACCGATGTCAGCGGCAACAGGATGTACAGGGAAATGGTCAGATTGCTGCTTGGAGCAGTATCCGGTGAACTTGTCACCGATGAAAGGATGTTCTCTGTGAAAGTTTGTTCGGACGGGAGGACTGTCACTGCACGGTTGACTCCGAAGAAAGGTGAGTTGAAGCGCCTATGGACTTGTATGACGATGCATTTCGAGGCAGATACATATAAGGCGTTGGGCATCGATCTGACGGAAGCCGGCGGGAGTGAGACGCACATTGAATTCAAATACTAGGGAGAACAAGATATGAAACTGCTGGGGAGTCTATACAATATTACGGAGGAATCGGACAATTCATACACCGTCTGCCTCGATCCGGAAAATTTCATCTACAAGGCTCACTTCCCCGGAGAACCGGTAACTCCCGGGGTCGTAATCATTCAGATTGCGGTGGAACTGCTTGAACGGAAATTGGGAGTTCCAATCCGTTTGGAGGGGATTTCCAATGTCAAGTTCCTTCGCATCATCAATCCTCTTGAAACGCCGTCAATTACCTTTTCCTACAATAAAATACTGACAGAGGAAGGCCAGGTGAAGGCTCTGACGGAGCTTACGGGTGGAGAAAATGTCTTTGCAAAGTTGTCTCTGATATGCAGAATGTCCTGAATGAAACGGTGATATTGAAGCAGACCCTCAAGGATCGTGGAATCTGCGTCATCATTCCGACATACAACAATGCCGGTACGATAGCCGATGTAGTAACTCGTGCGCTCGCCCGTTGTGACGATGTCATTGTCGTCTGCGACGGATGTACTGACGGGACGGCGGATATACTCCGTTCTCTGCCCCTGAGACCTGACATCGTGGAAATTCCGGACAACAGGGGCAAAGGTGCCGCCTTGAAGGCAGGTTTCAGACACGCCCTGGAAAAAGGATTTTCCTACGCAATCACGCTGGATGGCGACGGACAGCATTTCCCGGAAGACATACCGGTGTTGCTGCAGGCCAACATCGATAATCCCGGTGCCTTGATTGTCGGAAAGCGCAAGGGTATGGAGAATGTGTGCCGCAAGGGCGGCAGCAAGTTCGCAAATACGTTCAGTAATTTTTGGTTCACCGTACAGACGTGGCACCATCTGGAAGATACCCAGAGCGGATACAGGCTGTATCCGTTGAAGAAACTGCATTTCATTGGCTGTCTGACGCACCGTTATGAGGCCGAACTGGAACTGCTGGTGTTCGCTTCCTGGAACGGAGTGAAAATAGTCAGTGTTCCCGTTAGCGTAATCTATCAGCCGGAAGGAGAAAGGGTCTCGCATTTCAGACCCGTCAGGGACTTTATGCGCATCAGTCTCCTGAATGTCATTCTTTGCGTACTGGCGCTGACGTACGGACTTCCTATGGCTATATTCCGCCATCTGTTCATATTGCTTCGTTCCGTGTATGCCCTTTGTTTCTTTTCCATCGGTTCAATGTTCATTCTTACTCCGGCGATATTCCTATATCTGTCCATCGGCGGAATGTCCGAAAAAAAGAAGGAAAACCTGCATAGGATAATCTGCGCTTCTTTCCGCTTCGTGCTGCTGCGGCACGGTATCCCGGGGATAAAGTTTACTTTCGACAACGCGTCCGGCGAGGATTTCAGCAAACCGTCCATAATCATCTGCAATCATCAGAGCCACCTGGACCTCGTCCCTATCCTGGCTCTTACCCCGAAACTTATAATCCTGACCAATGACTGGGTATGGAACAGCCCGTTCTACGGCTACATAATACATCATGCGGATTTTTTTCCTGTATCCCGTGGCGTGGAATCCATATTGCCGGAATTGAAAGAACTTGTAAGAAAGGGCTACAGCATAGCGATTTTTCCGGAAAGCACCCGTTCGGCAGATTGCAGGATAGGGCGGTTTCATAAGGGGGCCTTTTATCTTGCCGAGGCCCTGGAAATGGATATGGTGCCGATTGTCCTTTACGGAACCGGAAAGGCGCTCCCCAAGCACGGGAGGTATCTCAGGAAGTGGCCTGTCCATATGGAAATAGGTGCCCGCATCAGCCCGCAGGAACAAGACGAAATGGGCACCGGTTGCAAGGAAAGGGCATCAGCGGCAAGAAAGCGTTATATTTCGTGGTATCGTAAAATCTCAAACAGGATGGAACAAAATGTCTGATACGGATAAGAAAAAAAGGAGTGTTATCATAATGGGAGGAGGACTGGGGGGACTCTTTACCGGAGCCATTCTCAGCAAAGAAGATTTTGATGTCACCATTCTGGAGAAGAATCCTACCGTAGGCGGCGGACTGCAAAGTTTCACGCGCTTCGGAGAGGTGTTCGACACGGGGATGCACATTATCGGAGGGATGCGAGAGAACGGCAATATCCGTCGTGTCTGCGAGTATCTCGGAATTATGGACTGTATTCATCTGCAAGATGTGGGGCCTGATGTCATTGACAGGGTTTATTGTGCGGAAGACGGGGTGAACTATGACATAGGGATGGGAAAAGAAGGGTTCGTAAATTCTCTGGCAGAGAGATTTCCACGTCAGAGGGAGAATCTGCAACGCTATGTCGAGGCCATTTTTTCCATAGCCGATGAACTTGACCTGTTCCACTTGCGTCCGTCCAAGGACTATATAACCGTCCATTCGGGCGATTTCATGATTGCAGCCGATGAACTTATTGAGAAATATGTCACGGATTCGAGACTGCGAGGCGTTCTGGCGTATCTCAATCCGTTGTATTCGGGAATTCCCGGGGTCACTCCGGCATATATACATTCGGTCATTTCAGTTCTGTACATAAACGGTCCGAGCCGTTTCATCGGCGGCAGTCAACTGTTTGCAAATACCCTGAAAGACTATATTACAGACAACGGAGGCAAGGTCATAACTTCCGACGGCGTCACATCCGTTCATTCACAAGGGAGGGTTGTCACGGGAGTCACGACAGTCAGCGGCAGAAGTTTCGAGGGTGACTGGTACGTCTGTGACATCCATCCCGCCAGTTTCCTTCATCTTCTGGAAAACGCGTCACTGTTGCCGCATGGCTACCGTTCACGTTTGGAGAACATCCCTAACTCCTGCTCCGCCTTTACGCTCAACCTGAAACTCAAGCCTGAAAGTTTCAAGTACATACCGCAGGCACAGTATTACTTCAACAGGTATGATTCGGTATGGGACTGTGGCAATCCGAAGAAAAAATGGCCTGAAGCATTCTTGTACATAACCCCTCCCGAATTCGGGCAGGGCGAGTTTTCCACCAAAATGATTGTAACCGCACCTATGCACTGGAATATGGTGAAAAAATGGGAAGATACCAGCCTGGGACACCGTTGCCCGGAATATGAGAAATGGAAGGAGGAATGCGCCGACAGATTGCTTGACAGGATGGAAAAACTGCACCCTGACATCAGAAACTGCATAGAAGCCATAAACTCAGCTTCTCCGCTTACCATACGGGACTGGTACGGTGTCAAGGAAGGAGCGATGTGCGGATATTCCAAAAACTGCAAAAATATCCTTCTTTCTCAGGTCCCCGTTACAACCAAGGCCACGAATCTGCTGTTTACCGGGCAGAATTGCAACTTGCATGGTTTCTGTGGCGTTCCTCTCACTGCAATCAACACCTGCGAGGCGATACTGGGCAGGAATTATGTCATAAACAGAATAAACGGTGCCTGACGGAGTTCACTTTATGCGGTAAAGAATGCTTAGGATGCGGATATATAACTACTTCAAGGCGCACAGGAAAGTGCTGTGGATATCTCTGACCGCCGTGTCCCTTCTGCTGGCGGGACTGGCATCGACCCTGCGGTTCAGTGAGGACATCACCGATTTTCTGCCGCTGGATTCGGAAGAAAACGAGGCATTGGAAGTCTATCAGAACATTTCCGGAGCAGATAGGATAATATGCCTTTTCTCCAATCCCGGCGATGCCGACATTGTCGTGGAGGCAATCGATGAATTTGTCTCGCTTATAGAGAAAAAGGATATCTTCGGATGGTGTGAAGGGCTTGTCACGGGGTATGATATAGATCAAGTGCGTGGTATAATGGAATTTGCTTACGGCAATATTCCTTACTTCCTTCAGGAGAAGGACTACGCGCGTATGGACAGTCTTCTTTCCCTTCCCGGATATATTGCCGGCAAGATGCGGCAGGACCGGATGGCGTTGACGTTTCCAAGCGGGGATATGGGCGAAACGGTCATCGCATCTGATCCTCTCGGACTTTTTGGTCCCGTGATTGACGCCCTTTCCGGTCGGGGCGGAACAGGTGCGTTTGAACTCTATGACGGGTATATATTCACGCCGGACATGAGCCGGGCCATAGTGATGCTGACTTCCCCGTTCGGGAACAGCGAGACGAGCGGCAACACGAAACTTGTAGCATTGATAAGGGAGGTCGCAGACGAAGTGGAAGCCGCATATCCCGAAGTCGGAATCAGTCTGACCGGCGGACCGGTGATTGCCGTGGGAAACAGTAGCCGCATAAAGAAGGATACAGTCATTGCCATAAGCATTTCCGCAATCTTGATTCTCGTACTCCTTGCAATGTCGTTCAATTCGATACGGAACATACTGCTGATTTTTCTGTCGATTGGCTGGGGCTGGCTTTTCGCTGTCGGAGGGATGGCTGTCTTCAGCAGCCGCGTTTCCATCATAGTCATAGGCATTTCAAGTGTAATTCTCGGAATAGCAGTTAATTATCCTCTTCATCTTGTGGCGCATACATCACACAGAAAGGATACAAGGGATGCCGTCAGGGAAATTGCGGCTCCGCTGGTAATCGGAAACGTTACGACGGTAGGGGCCTTCCTTGCCCTTGTGCCGCTGCAAAGCGTGGCACTGCGGGATCTCGGCATTTTTGCTTCGCTGCTGCTTCTGGGTACGATTGTCTTCGTGTTGGTTTGTCTTCCGCATATGCTTGAAGAAGGCGGCGGGAAGAAATCTCCGCGAAGCAGACTGATTCCGCTGCTGGCAGACCTGAAGCCGGAGAACAACAGATGGATTGTCTTGACGGTCATAGTGCTGACTGTCGTATTCGGCTTTTTCAGCAGGCGTACGTCGTTCAACTCGAATCTGGCGGACATCAATTATATGACGCCGGAGCAACGTGCGGATCTGGCTTATTTCAATCAGCTCCTTTCTGCTGATACTACGCGGATGAAACGTGAGTTTTACGTGGTCAGCAAAGGATCCGGAGTTGACGAAGTTCTTGATGCGGATACCAGAGTACAGGTTATTGTGGACAGTCTGGACAGGGCGGGAATTATATCCTCCTGTAGCAGTGTCGCACCATTCTTATGCTCGCGAGTCGAACAGGAAAGGCGGCTGGAAATGTGGAGAGAATTCACGGGACGGTTCCGCTCCTTGTACGAGGAAGAATTCATCCGTGCCGCGAAAGATGCCGGTTTCAACGGGACCGCTTTCGACAGGTTCGAGTCGCTCCTTGCGGAAGGATACGACGCCGGCTCCAGAGACATAGAATATTTTGACATACTCACAGAAGGTCCCCTGGCAAACTGTCTCACCTCAATTGACGGAGAATATTATGCCGTCAAGACCATCAAGGCGGAACCCGGGTATGCGGATGCCGTCAAGACAGACATTCCGGGTTGCTTCGACATCGCGGAACTTGACAATGCACTTGCCACCAACCTTTCTTCAAATTTCAATTATATCGGCTGGGCCTGCTCGCTGATAGTCTTCTTTTTCCTCTGGTTCTCATTCGGAAGACTGGAACTGGCACTGATTGCCTTTCTTCCGATGGCCGTCAGTTGGATATGGATACTTGGGCTGATGGCGTTGCTGGGCATACGTTTCAATATAGTCAACATTATCCTTGCCACATTCATTTTCGGACAGGGGGACGATTATACTATTTTCATGGCAGAAGGATGCCAATATGAATATGCACGTGGGAAATCCGTAATGTCCTCATACAAAAGCAGTATCATACAAAGCGCTCTGATTATGCTTGTCGGCATCGGGACGCTTATCGTAGCCAAGCATCCGGCGATGAAGTCCCTTGCAGAAGTGACGATAATCGGAATGTTTTCCGTAGTGTTCATGGCCTATCTGATACCTCCTCTGCTTTTCAAGTGGCTGACGGAGAGAAACGGGAAAATCCGCGTTTATCCGCTTACATTTCGTTCTCTGTTGTTCGGAATTCCGAAAAATCCTTCCGATATTGTGGAAGGAAGATATATTTACAAAGGAAGCGGAATCTGCCGTGAAGTCCGGAGGAATCTTTCAAGAGCCTCGCAGGTGGCTGAAACCGGTGAAGACGGGTACGTCATCGAGGATGTCGGATATGGGGAAACAGCCATTCTCCTGGCCTATACCAATCCTGACAGGAAGGTGAAGGCCCTGATGAAGGATGACGAACGGCTAGGGATAGCGGTATTGGCCGCCAGGGACTTTGTCAGAAATATAGAATTTGTTGTAAAGGATGAATAAAATAAAAGAAAGAATAATGGAATTGCTCTCCGAAGCCCTTCCTGCCGTGAATTTCAAATCTGATTTTCTGTTTGGAGAACTTGATTCGTTCAGCATCTTTACGATTATGATGCTCCTCAGCGAAGAGTACGGCGTAAAGATGGATGCTACGGACGCTACGCCGAAAAACTTCCGTTCGGTAGATTCTCTGGTGAAAATGGTGGAAGAAAAACTTGGATACAGACAGTAATGACGCAAGAAGAAGGAATCAGGAAATTTGCGGAGCTTACTCCCGGAAAGGTTGCCGTCGTATGCGGTGCAGGACAGATTACATATAAGGAATTATGGGACGCCGTCATCCATAGGGCGGAGCAGTTGCGTGCCGGAGGACTCCATCCTCATTCTCCGTATGTGTTCCGTGCCAGTCAGGACATAGAATTCATCGTTACGTACTGTGCGGTACACGTATCGGGGGGCATCGCCGTGCCTCTTGGACACGATGTGTCACAGGAATATTTTGAATCAGTCCGCACTTTGGTGAACGGATGCGCTTACGCGGATGACATAGTCGATATACTGTATACCACGGGTACTACGGGCAAGGCAAAGGGTGTAATGCTCAGTGAGACCTGTCTTGTGGCTTGTGCTGAAAATTTCATAGAGAACCTCGGTTTCTCATCCGAACTCGCATTCGTTGTCAGCGGGCCGCTCAACCATATAGCGTCCCTTTTCAAGATTCACCCGATGCTGACAGTAGGAGGGACTGTCTGTGTAGTGGACGGATTGAAGGATATGGACGCCTTCTTCGAGGTGTTCAACCTTCCATTTGATAAATTCGGAATATTCCTTGTCCCGTCCACGATACGGATGTTGCTGCATTTTGCATATGACAGACTTGCTGCCCTCCGCGACAGGATAGACCTCATAGAGACAGGTACCGCACCGATAATGCAGGATGATATGGCTCTGCTCAGCAAGGCACTTCCGCATTCAAGACTATACAATACTTTGGGTGGGACTGAAATAGGCTGTGTCTGCACGTATAATTTCAATGACGGCATATTCAAGGAGAACTGCGTCGGCCGTCCTATGAAGAATGCTTCGGTGGAAATCACTCCGGAAGGAGAAATCATCATCTCGGGACGTACCGTTATGAGCGGCTATGTCGGCGATGAAGAGGCTACGCGCTCCGTATTGGTGGATGGAAAGATTCACGGCTCGGATTTGGGATATCTGGATGAGGATGGGATGATTCGTCTCAAGGGACGTCTGGGGGATGTCATCAACGTAGGAGGGTTCAAGGTTGATCCTTCAGAAGTGGAAAATGCGGCTTCATCGCATCCCTGCGTGAAAGAATGTATCTGCATAGCGGTCTCGCATCCCATTATGGGGAACGTGTTGAAACTGCTTGTGGTTCTGCATGAAGGGCAGTCGCTTGACAAACATGCTCTTGCCGCCCATATCAAGGGGATACTCGAAAGTCACAAGGTGCCTGTCCTGTATGAGGCCGTCGATAGTCTCAAGCGGACGTACAATGGGAAATTGGACAGAAAAGCATACAGATAAACTTTCAAAGTCATTCATTTATGCAGAGAGTTTTCCACCATTATGAATTGTACGGGGAGCAGGGAGGAATTTCGACAACCATAACTCTCCCGGACGGTTTCGATACTGCCCGGGACAGATGCCATATGGCAATCCTTATGCATGGATTCCTGAGCAACAAGAGGGCTAATCCCTTGTATTCCATCTCCAAGGCCCTTGCCAGGGAGGGCATAGCTTCTATAAGGTTTGATTTCAATGCGCACGGCAGAAGCGGAGGGAAATTCGTGAATATGACCGTTTCCAATGAGATATCCGATGCTCTGGCAGTGGTGGATTACGTGCTTTCCCTTCCGTACGTGAGCTCCATATCATTTGTAGGGCATTCTCAGGGAGGCGTTGTAGCGGGAATGCTGGCCGGAAGACTTGAGCGCGATGCGGCAAGGAGACCTTGTTGTCTTGTCCTTCTGGCACCGGCCGCGGTGCTGAAAGACGATGCTCTTGCCGGGAAATGTATGCTGTCCAGATATGATGCCGACAATCCTCCTGAATATGTCAAGGTGATGATGCATAAGTTGGGACGTCCGTTCATTCTGGAAGCTCAGAAATTGCCGATTTATGAGACTTCTATGCTCTATTCTGGTCCGGTATGCCTGATTCACGGAAAGAAGGACAAGATAGTGCCGTATTCATACAGCGAGAGGTATAATGAAGTCTTTCCCGACAGCACGCTTGAACTTCTTGAAGGGGAAGGGCACTTTATGAATGGCAGATTGAAGGACATAGTCCGGCTGACTGTCGATTTCATCAATAAAAATGGGGGTCTTGGATGTTGAGGCGTATATTTTTATTGGTACTTGTTGTCTTGACGGCTCTTCCCGTCCGTGCCGCGATGCCGTCGGACCTTGCCATCAAGGTCTGGGAGGACAATGCCTTGGGGAAAGGGAAAGTCGTCCTCAAACCGTATATTCCGTCCGGCACTCCGACGGGCAGGCCGGCGATAATAATCTGCCCCGGGGGCAGTTATTTCTGGCTGGCGGAAGAGAATGAGGGGGAAAAAGTGGCTGAAGCTCTGTGTGAACGGGGCATTGCTGCGTTTGTGTTGACATACAGGGTGGCCGGGAAATTCAATTTCATTACCGACTTCAGACCTTTGTTCGGGGGCAACAGATATCCTTCGATGTTGGAAGATGCCAAGCGTTCCATTCAGATAGTCAAGAGTATGGCCCTCTCGTACGGAATCGATGAGCATAGAATAGGAATGATGGGATTCTCAGCCGGAGGGCATCTGGCAATGCTCTCGGAAGAAATTGACAATGTCTCTGCAGATGATGACGGGGTCTCCCCCAAGCCGGATTTCGTTGCTTTGATATACCCTGTGGTATCGCTGTCCAATCCTGAAATAGTTCATAGAAGGTCAAGAAGAGGGATTCTCTGCGGCAAGTCCGGTAACAGGAGTATGCGTGATAGTCTCTCCCTTGAAAAAAACGTTCCGACCGACTGCTGTCCTGTATTCCTTCTTCACTGCGAAGATGATCCGGTGGTGAACTTCAACAACGCGGTCGCCCTTGATTCGGCATTGACCTGTAAGGGAATAAGTCACAAATTCATCCGGGCATCAAAAGGAGGACACGGATTCGGAATATCGGAAATAGAAGCCGGAGACAGGAAATTCCATTGGCTGGACGATTTTATCCTGTGGCTCCGGCAAGCAATTCCATCCGCTGACTAAAATATGTATGCCGCTCCTATGCGCAACTGCCCCCAAGGTGAGCGGCTGCAATAATTCTTGTTGATGAACCCTGTAAGTGCCTGGTCGTATCCGGCATAAATCTTCACGTGATGGAAATATACTCCTGCCTGACCGCCAAGACTCAGGTTGACCCTATTATAATAGTTGTTGTCAAGATCGTCCTTGAACCAGTTGAAATATGCGGCGTTGCTCTCCTTAATATTTTCGCTCACGGCACTAAGGTTCACGGTCCCGTTACTCAGCCAGAAATTGACAGTCGGACCGGCAGCGATAAACAGCTGGACATTCTTTCCCACATTGAAAGCGAACTGGTACATTATCGGAATGTCAAGGTATATCCTATCCGAAAGTTGTGCATTGATTGCTTTATTTTTCATCATTGTGGAAATCTTTCCGTTGAAGAGGGCATTCAGCCTGCCTCCGACGCAAAGAGTGCTGTGTTGGGAAAATTTCCAGTCATAGCCCACTTCGACAAACCCACCGTAGAACTGCGTATAATCCAAGTCCAGAATAATTTCTAAGGAGTTCGCATTGTAGAAATTTGCCGAGCCTCCTCCGCCGACTCTCAATCCCGAAGGACGTGCGGCAGATGATAAAGATATGGATGCGAATACGAATAATGCGATGATAATTTTTTTCATTGTTATAAATGTTTATTGTTATAATGCTGTCAGGAATTCGTCAGAGAGCCTTTTTCAACTCTTTCGCGAAAGGAGCGCCGAACTTGCGGAGGCGTTCATTGTTACCGTATCCGATATTCTTTCCACGGAGATAATGGATATCGAATTCCGCCAGAACCTTTCCATTTTTGTCATAGAGGTCAACTATTCCCTTGGTGATGGTGCCACCGCTCTTCGCGGACCCCACCATAACGAAATGTCCGAAATCAAACAGTCCTATCTTTATTACCATCAGATACGGTGCCTCTCCCGCTTCTTCCTGCCTGCGGAAATCCGCGCCGAAGTGTATGGAAAGGTTCTTGCATACCGACTCTTCCATCATTGCAAGATTGGCAGGCCAGTTATTGACGAACTCCTCCCCGTGTTTTGAATTATACTGTTCCAGAGACCCGGACTCTTCCTCTATTTTGAATTCTTTGTCGAAATTCACTATTCTGGACTGGCTGAAATCAATCTTCACGGCGCATACCTCACCTTTTTCATCGAGACACGAAGCATCCCCGGATATGAGATAAATGGCATCTTGCTTTCCGGAATTTTCACGGATCAGGTTATTCCCTTGTGCCCGCAGTGACACACAGGTACAAAGAAGCGCAGTGGATGTCAGCAGAATTTTGAACAATGTTTTCATTTGCAAAATGATTGAAATGACAAAACTTCGAATTTTATGCAAGATAATAGATTTTTCTTTCATTGTTTATTAAATTTGTCAGGATTTATCACGTATGATTGCATATTTTTCAGAAGACGTCGGATTCGAATTCAAGGGCCGTGCCCTCAACAACAAATGGCTCCGGCTGGTGGCGGAAAGCGAGATACGCAGAATAGGCGACGTATCCGTAGTTTTCTGCTCGGACAATTACATCCTGGACGTCAATATGAAGTATCTGCAACACGATTATTTCACCGATATCATTACTTTCGACTATTGCGAGGGGGACAAGTTGAACGGCGACCTCATCATAAGCATAGATACGGTTCGCGAAAATGCCGTGACTTATGGAGTTTCCTTCGATGAGGAACTTCATCGTGTCATTGTACACGGACTGCTTCACCTGATAGGGTATGACGACAGTACGGAGGAGCAGAGAAAGGAGATGCGTTCGAAAGAAAATTATTATCTCTCGCTGAGGGAGGCTCTTCAGGGGTAACGGATGGACGAAAGGTTTGACATCATAGTTATCGGCGGCGGGCACGCCGGATGTGAGGCAGCGATGGCTGCGGCCAATATGGGTTCTTCCGTGCTTCTGATATCGATGGATATGCGCGGATTTGCCAGAATGTCCTGCAATCCTGCTGTCGGAGGGATTGCCAAAGGGCAGATAGTCAGAGAGATAGATGCGCTGGGAGGGTATTCGGGCATTGTGGCGGATGCCAGTACTTTGCAGTTCCGTATGCTCAACAAGTCAAAAGGGCCGGCAATGTGGAGTCCGAGGGCTCAATGCGACAAAATACAATTTTCTCTCACCTGGCGAAAAATACTCGAAAATAATTGTAAATTAAGTATATACGAGGATTTAGCGACTTCTTTGCTCTTTGAGAATGGAAAAATTGCGGGCTGCCGTACAAGGACAGGGGCAATTTTTCACTCACAAGCGGTTATCATCACCGCCGGAACCTTTCTCGGAGGAAAGATTTTCATAGGCCGCACTTCTTTCGAAGGTGGTCGGATAGGAGAAAAATCTTCTTCGGGACTGACTGAACAACTCGTCTCGATGGGGGTCCGGACTGACAGGATGAAAACAGGCACTCCTCCCAGGATTGACATCTCCTCCATCGACACTTCTTTGTTGACAAAACAGTACGGGGATGAGAATCCTGCTAAATTCTCTTTCCTGCCGGCGCCTTCTCTTATCCAGAAAGAAGGAAATCAAATGCCCTGCTTCATTCTTCATACCAACCGGGACGTGCACGAAGAACTCCGCAAAGGCTTCGCCGACTCCCCTCTTTTCACGGGGATGATACAGGGGCGCGGGCCGAGATATTGTCCTAGCATTGAAGACAAGTTGAGGGTTTTCCCTGAAAAGGATTCCCATCAGGTTTTTCTGGAACCGGAAGGACGCAGCACACACGAGTACTATCTTCAAGGCTTCTCTTCATCACTTCCTCTGGATGTGCAGATATCAGCTCTGCATAGGATAAAAGGACTCGAAAACGCACGTATTTTCCGGCCTGCATACGCTGTGGAATATGACTATTTCGACCCTACCCAATTGAAGGCGACGCTTGAGATGAAGGATATCGAAAACCTGTATATGGCCGGTCAGGTGAACGGTACCACGGGTTACGAAGAGGCGGCTGCCCAGGGAATAATGGCCGGAATCAATGCGCATCTCAAGATAAACGGCAATGCTCCTTTCGTCCTTAAAAGAGATCAGGCATACATAGGCGTTCTTATAGATGACCTTGTGACGAAGGGCGTCGATGAGCCGTACAGGATGTTCACTTCAAGAGCTGAATATAGGATTCTCCTCCGCCAGGACAATGCTGATTTGAGGTTGACAGAATTGTCACACAACATCGGACTCGCTGACGGGGAAAGGTATGCCCTGCTGCTTTCCAAGTACGAGAAAGTCGATGAAATGCGTTCGTTCTGTGACAGCACGAAAGTACGTGCAGACAGGGTCAACGCTTATCTTGAATCCGTGGGATCCGCCCCGATTTCCGATTCCCGAAAAATCTCCGACCTGATTTCCCGACCTGGGGTTGGATTGCTGGATATTCTTAATATTGTTCCACGTGGAACAAAGAACTCTACCGAAGAAGATATCATAGAGTCCGTCGAGATTTCCATCAAATATAGCGGTTACATCGAAAGAGAACAAATACTGGCTCAAAAAATCAGTCGTTTGGAAAATCTCTCTATCCCTGAAGATTTCGATTATGACAGATTGACGGGCCTTTCCATAGAGTGCAGGCAGAAATTCAAAAAGTACAGGCCTGCGACTGTCGCCCAGGCGTCCCGTATATCCGGTGTTTCCCCTGCCGACATATCAATTCTTCTGGTGTATTTCGGAAGATGATTGTTAGTGTTCCACGTGGAACAGTCTTTTATAAAAATGAGAAAATTCCTTTTTTTAATCATCTTTGTCGTCGTAGCAGGATGCAGTGCGGACAATATCGAAGTGTCGCGTATCTGGAATGAGAATTACAGTGCATTCCCGTCGATTGTCGAGTTTCAGGGAAAGTATTATGTGGCGTTCAGGGAGGCAAGCAGCCATATTTTCGATGAAAACGGAAATGCTGAAGGCAAGGCCCGCATTCTGGTCTCCAACAACGGCAGACGATGGAAATCAGTCTCCCTTATCGAAAAGCCCGGCACCGACCTTCGCGATCCAAAATTGAGCGTGACTCCCGATGGACGTTTGATGGTGACTCTGGGCGGTTCTCTTTATAAGGACAGGGAACTGGTGTCATTCTTCCCGCATGTGGCGTTCAGTAGCGATGGGAGTACGTTCTCCGCTCCGGAAAAAGTCTCTTTCGACTCTTCCATTACAGACGAGCGCGAATGGATTTGGCGTCTTACCTGGCACGAAGGAGTAGGCTACGGCGTCAGTTACGGTGAACATTTTGCCCTTGTGAGAACTACTGACGGCGTGAATTATCAGACGGTTTGCGAACTGAATCTTGACCGTACGCTGAATCCGGGAGAGAGTACAATCCGTTTCGCGCCCGACGGCAAGATGTATATGATGGTCAGATGCGAAGGCGGAGACTCGTTTGGGCGGTGGGGTGTGTCCGAGGCTCCATATACCGATTGGAAGTGGAGCGAGATGGATTTTCATCTCGGAGGCCCCGATTTTATAATTCTTGATGATGGCAAGGTGGTGGCAGGCTCGCGGTACCATTTCCCTCACGGCAAGTGCAGGACAATGGTTCTGATAGGAAATCTTGACGGGAATTTCGAAGAACGCTGGTTGCTCCCTTCAGGTGGTGATACCAGTTATCCCGGAATCCTTGACAGGGGAAATGAATTGTGGATAGTCTATTATTCCTGCCACGAGACCGCTGACGGCGGCTCCCATGGAACAATCTATGATTATGACCCGTCAGCCGGCAAGGCGCCGCGTGCATTGATTTATCTTGCCAGAATTCCCAAGAAACTACTGTAACAGCTTCAAGTTCAGTATATCTTGAACGTTTCTATCGAGTGATGACCGATGTGTAGGCTGATGCAGTCTCCTCGAGGGGATATGCCGTTTTCACTGCGATCCAGAGGGTGTCTCCCGCCGTTCGCATCGTTCACTCCTCCGACACGGTTGGCATCCTCCAGTTCTTCTTCCACCAGATTGCATCTGACAACCTTCCGTGCGGTGAAAGGAAGATTCACCGTTATATCCTTGTCGGCTCCTTCCATCTCGACCAGCCTGAGTATTACCGCGTCCTCATTGTCAGCTTTTTTCATCGTGGACACCCATACGAAATGATCCGATATTTCCAGGAAACTGTCAGTGGAGGGGGATGACCCGCCTTTGTTTTTCTTGAATGTGACGTACAGGGGATGATTCTCTTCCAGAGCTGTCGCGCATCCTTTTTTCCAACCTTCGGGGTGGGTGGTTATGGAGAAATGGAAATCGTGAGTGCCTGCCTGGTGGTACCAGTTGCCCTCTCCGTGGCAACTCTTGTGCGAGGAGAGCAGGATTCCCTGCAGCACAGGGTAGTCGGCAACTTCGTGCGACGGATCCTCCCAGTCACATACGGCCACGCACGATGACATCGTGAACCCGAAACCGTTTCCGTTGGCCGAAATGAAATTAAGTACTTCCCTGGGGTGAGAATCTGCCGGGTGGAAACGGTAACTGCCCTGCCCGGTGTATCCTCCGGGACGCATTTTCAGCTCGTCACGGCCCACGTGAGACACAGCCATAGGCACTTCATAGCAGATGTCGCTCGAATCGGTTTTCATATCCAGAGGGAACAGAATTCTATACTGTCTGTTGTGCTCTCCCGTGAAATTTTCAATCCTTATGTCGAAATCTATCTTCTTCCGAGAATGGTGTACGGTGATTTGTTGGATGATGTCGGCAAACTTGTCGTGGTATGTGTTCTCAAACGTGGAAGAGAACTTTCCGCTGGAAACGACCTTCCAGTCTGATTTGTGCGCACCAGCCCTTTCCATTCCATCGAAAGGCACCTCTATGTCGGTGATGCGTAGGAATTCTCCGGCTCCGTTACCCCGGTATTCTGCGTCAAGAATGTCTCCGAGAGCGAATTTTTCGTGCTCAATGACATTCTTGCCGAGCTGTTTGTCATACAATCTGACAATTCCTCCATCTCCAAGCACCACGTCATAATATGCGTTGGAACACCAGTTGTCACCCAAACGTACTTCTTCATCTGAGGGCTTGTCTGCAATCCTGCCCGGAACAGCCCTGAAGCGCATATATCCGAATGCCGGGACTTCCGCCGCGAAGCGTACGAAAGTGGAGTCATTCCTTGGAAACGTCTCCGACGGGACTGTATGATTGTTGCAATCGCTGACCGTGTGCGGTACGGATTCGCTGACAGGAACTTCCACGAGGGAGGTTCTTGTCCACGGGAGGTCATTGTAAATTACGATATCTCCCTTTACTCCAGTCACTGTGGCTGTCAGGCTTTCCAATTGCCTCTGCAGGACAGTCTGTCCGATAGTCCGTCCGGTCGCCAGGGAATCGGCGAAGATGGCATCCGTTATATCTCCGTGCTTGCCTCCAAGACCGTGATCGGGGTAGATTGATGCCATCCAGCCCCTGTCCAACTCCGCTTTCGGGTAATCTTTCCTGGAGAGGTAGTTGACGGTGGAATAGAATTCAGCCGCCGGAAGAAGAACTGACGCCCTCCGTTTGTCGAGGGTCTGTTCGTAGTGTGCGGGACCGTGGATATAGAGCCAGAGGTCAGGCCGTTCGCCATAGATGTCCGGAATGTCCGATTCGGGTGTCACCACCTCTTCAAGATATGCATCGGTGGTGGAGTACTTCATACGCGGGAGCGGAACTTCCGACTTGGATACGATATCGTTCCACTCATTGATGAGTCCGGTGTATGAGTCCGGGGTTGCGGCATCGTTGCTCATAAGCACGGCATAGCAGGGAGAAAGGTGGCGGGCGCTGTAATACGTGTCCCAAAGGCCAATCCTTTCGTGGACTTTCCGGAATGCGTTGATTACACCGCTGTCTAAGAAATGCCAGACGAATTTCTCCCATCCATAATGCCCTAGAGAATATGTCAGCACACTGGTGCCATCAGGACTGAACCAGTCATAGAGACCTTCTGCGTGCCGGGAGATGAACAGATTCTTGATTCCGCTCTTTGAAAGTATCTGCGGCATTTGAAGGGCTCTTCCGGGAACATCCATATTGGATGCCGTGAAATCGTCGCAACCGGGAAGATTCTCCCGTATCCATTTCCTCCCGTAGTAAGCCTGCCTGACCAACTGCTCGCCGGAGGCAAGGCCTTCGTAGGGTTGGTTATATGTCGCTCCCCAGAGGAAACGGCCTTCCTGGAATCTTTGTATCACTTCGTCCTTCCTTTCGGGGCAAGCCTCCAGAAATTCCATCAGATTGAGTGTCTGCTCCATCTCAAAAGTGAAGTCCGAATCGGTATTCATCATATCGAGAGCGGGGATGACGATGTTTTCTATCCTGTCCTTCCGACAGTATTCGGGCGTGTCCATCCAGGCGATATCCTGATGGGATGCCTGGAGGAGATGAATTTCTCCGTTCCTGAAATATCCCCAGTCACCGTTTATGGGTGCCTCAACACTCAAAGAAGACGTAACCTTGTCATTGACAATGCATTCCAATATGTTATGCTGGCCGACCATCGGGAGCCACGCGGTTACGCTGTCGGGTCTGTCCGTGCGGTTGAAAGGCAGCGTTTCACCGTCAAGGGCAAAAGAAACGTCCCGGTTTGCGGAGAGGACAATGCCGGAAAGTACTTTCAGACGTCCGCCCTGCTGTTCATAGGTGAGGGGATACACCGGCTCCACATTGATGATTGTCTGTGCCTGAGAAGAGACCGGCAGCAATATGGCTGAAATCAGAAAAGAGATTTTTTTCATATCTTGTAAGAATAATTGTATGCTGCTTTCACAAATATACTTCATATCGGCCAAATATTGTTAAATTTGCGATTATGCATAGAAAATCACTTTTATTTTTGCCTTTCTGTCTTTGTGTACAGCGGCTTCAGGCCAGACAGGATATGTTGTAATAACGGATTACGTGAAAGCCGGTACGGGCGGGGACGTGAGCACTGCAATCCAGTCGGTGATAGACAACAATCCTAACAGGACAATCTTTTCCCCGATGGAGAGTATGTTATCGGGCAGCCTATTCTCACTCCTGCGGAGCCGCAGAAGAGCGTGTCGCTCGAATTGTCCAATTATGCCGTCCTCCGGGCATCGGACGACTGGGATTCCGATGAGGCGATGGTACGTCTCGGCGGGAAGGACCCTGCAAACAACATTCGCCAGAACGGCAGCAACTACTATCTCTCCGGAGGAATCATCGACGGCAACCACAAGGCTGACGGCATATCGATTGACGG
>JAKSKB010000010.1 GCA_024401975.1 Bacteroidales bacterium
GGCTGCGTCAGCAGCGGGGGTAAGACAAAAGGGGTTGACCAAAAAGTCAACCCCTTCTTCTTTACGGTCGGGATGATCTGACTCGAACAGACGACCCCCACGTCCCTAACGTGGTGCGCTAACCAACTGCGCCACATCCCGAATCGGACTGCAAAGAAAGCAATAAATTTTATATTTATGAAATAAAAATGCAAATATTGCAGTCCGGCCTTACTACTTCGTCTGATTGATTGCAGCCTGAGCCGCGGCAAGGCGTGCAATGGGAACACGGAACGGAGAGCAGCTCACGTAGTCGATTCCTATCTTATTGAAGAAATGAATCGAATCGGGGTCTCCACCGTGTTCGCCGCAGATACCGCATTTCAGGTCAGGCCGCTTGGAACGTCCTCCCTGTATGCCGTGCTCCACGAGCTTGCCCACTCCCTTGGTATCAATCGTCTGGAACGGATCGGCGTCAAGTATCTTGTTGCCGAGATAGTCGCCCATAAACGTACCCACGTCATCACGGCTGAAACCGAATGTCATCTGAGTGAGGTCGTTGGTACCGAAACTGAAGAATTCGGCCGTCCTCGCCATACGGTCTGCAGTGAGCGCGGCGCGAGGTATCTCGATCATAGTGCCGAAATGATAGTCTATCTGAATGCCGTAATGCATCTCAACCTCTACGCGGGACTTCTCGCAATGGGTCTTCTGGAACTCGATTTCACGTGCCGAAATCGTCACGGGAATCATAATCTCGGGCATAGGATTCAATCCTTCCATCTTGAGCTCTGCGGCAGCTGAGAAAATGGCCCTGTACTGAGTCTCCGCGATGAGCGGATAGGTAACGTGGAGACGCACTCCGCGATGTCCCATCATAGGATTGACCTCGTGGAGATTTTCTCCTCGCTTGTCAACCTCGTCAACGGATATGCCGAGGTCCTTGGCAAGTTCCTTTCTCTTGTCCTCGCTCTTCGGCACGAATTCGTGGAGAGGCGGATCAAGCAGACGGAACACTACCGGCTTGCCGTCCATTATCTTGAGGGTGCTCTTGACGGAAGCCTTGATGAAAGGCTCAAGTTCGGCAAGAGCGGCCACGCGCTCCTCTTCCGTATGGCACATTATCATCTTGCGCAGTTTGGAGAGAGGGAGCTCGGAGTTCTTACCATAGAACATATGCTCTATGCGGAAAAGTCCTATGCCTTCGGCGCCGAACTGGAGAGCACGTTTCGCATCCTCGGGCGTGTCAGCATTGGTGCGGATGCCCAGTTTGCGATATTTGTCCACTATGCTCATGAACTTGACGAACAGAGGATTCTCGCTTGCGTCCATCGTCTCGATTCTGGAGCCGTAAACAAGTCCCTTGGAGCCGTTCAGTGAAAGCCAGTCACCCTCCTTGAAAGTGCGGGAGCCGAAAATCACCTTTCTGTTTTCGAGGTCAATCTTCATTGACTCGCAGCCTACGATGCAGCACTTGCCCCATCCGCGGGCTACGAGAGCGGCGTGTGAAGTCATTCCTCCCCTCGTCGTGAGGATGCCGGCAGACGCACGCATTCCCTCTATGTCTTCGGGAGAAGTCTCTTCACGGACGATTATGACCTTGAGCCCCTTGGCTGCGGCGGCCATCGCATCCTCGGAAGTGAACACTACCGTTCCGACAGCACCGCCCGGAGATGCGGGAAGTCCCTGTGCGAGGACAGCGGCCTTTTTCTCGGAAGCCGGATCCAGAATAGGATGAAGAATCTCGTCAAGCTGTGAAGGGGACACCCTCATCACGGCAGTCTTCTCGTCAATCATACCCTCTTCAACCATATCCATTGCCATCTGAAGCGCCGCCAGTCCCGTGCGTTTGCCAATACGGCACTGAAGCATATAGAGATTCCCTTCCTGAATGGTGAACTCTATATCCTGCATATCGTGGAAATGATTTTCAAGGAGGGTGCGGATGTCGTCAAGTTCCTTGTAAACGGCCGGCATCGCGGTCTCGAGCGATTCGAGATGCTTGTTGTGCTCGTTCTTCGTGGCCTCGTTGAGAGGATTGGGGGTACGGATACCGGCCACCACGTCTTCACCTTGAGCATTGATGAGCCATTCGCCGTAGAATTTGTTGTCACCCGTGGCAGGGTTGCGCGAGAAAGCGACTCCGGTGGCGGAAGTGTCACCCATATTGCCGAATACCATCGACTGCACGTTCACGGCAGTGCCCCAGTCATCGGGAATCTTTTCGATTCTTCTGTATGCGATGGCGCGCTTTCCGTTCCAGGATTTGAACACTCCTCCGATTGAACCCCAAAGCTGCGATTCGGCAGTGTCCGGGAACTCCACTCCGAGGACTTCCTTCACTTTGGCCTTGAACTTGGCGCAGAGCTCCTTCAGTTCATCAGCCGTAATCTCGGTATCGGACTTATATCCTTTGGACTCCTTGAGCTCGGCCATCATACGGTCAAGCTGCTGGCGTATGCCCTGTCCGTCCGCAGGCTCGATGCCTTCGGCCTTTTCCATCACGACGTCCGAATACATCATTATCAGACGGCGGTATGCATCATAGACGAAACGCGGGTTGCCGGTCTTCTTGATCATTCCCGGAATGGTATCCGAGCAAAGACCGATATTGAGGATGGTGTCCATCATACCCGGCATCGAACTTCTGGCGCCCGAACGGCAGCTGACGAGAAGTGGATCGTTCTTGTCTCCGAATTTCTTGCCCATCAGGGCTTCGGTCGCTTCCAGGGCGGAAGCGACATCCCTCTTGAGTTCTTCCGTATAACCTCCGCCGAGCGTATAGTACTCAGCACAACATTCAGTAGTGATAGTGAATCCTGCAGGAACCGGCAGGCCGAGTTTGCTCATTTCTGCAAGATTGGCGCCCTTTCCACCAAGGAGTTCGCGCATGGAACCGTCTCCTTCGGCAGTTCTGCCTCCAAAACGGTATACCCTTTTTTTCGTTTCAAACATAGGATTTTATTTATTACTCAAAAAACTGCCGCGAATTTACAACTTTTTTCAAGTTAAAGCAACTTTGAGGCGATTTCGCTCAATTCACTGCGCTCCCCCTTACGAAGGAATACGTGCTGGAACAGCTTCTGCCCGTCCATCTTGTTGCCCAGATGGGTGACGCCGTTGGACCACCTGTCGAGATATGGCTGGTCAATCTGGAATATGTCTCCGGTAAACACCATTTTTGTCCCTTCGCCGGCTCGCGTGATGATTGTCTTTATCTCGTGAGGCGTAAGATTCTGAGCCTCGTCAATTATAAAGAACACCTTCCCCAGACTGCGTCCCCTGATGTAGGCAAGGGGCGAGATGAGAAGTTTGTCTTCCTTGAGCATGGCTTCGATTTTCAGGGCCTGACGGGAAGAAGGGCTGAACTGAGCCTTTATCACGTTGAGATTGTCCATCAGCGGTTGGAGGTATGGGGACATCTTCGATTTCTGGTCTCCGGGGAGGAAACCTATGTCCTGCCCCCCGAGGACCACGGCAGGCCGTGAAAGAATTATCTGGTCGTAGTTCTTTTCCTGCTCCAGGGCCGCCGCAAGAGCGAGCAGGGTCTTGCCGGTACCTGCACCTCCGGTAAGGCTGACAAGCGGCACCTTCGGGTTGAGACAGGCATCCAGGGCAAAACGCTGTTCGATGTTGCGTGGCCTTATGCCATAAGCGTCAGCCGCCTTGACAAGCACCACTTCCCTCTTGTCGGCATCGTACCGCGCGGCGACCATACTCTCAGCATCTTCTTTCCCTCGGGACCAGCTGAACCTGAAAAGCTGGTTGGGCTTCAGGCCCGCCTTCCCTCCTGATATGGAAGAAGGCAGCTCCGAAGGCTTGATGCTCCCCGTGGGACCATATGTCAATTTCTGCATCACCTGAGCGGGAAGCACACAGTCGATGACCTCGTTCTGCGTGTGTTCGACGGTCTCGTCGTCCATCTTGTCGGTAAGATAGTCCTGCACTTCCATCCCTGCGGCCTTGGATTTCATCCTGAGATTGATGTCCTTGGTCACGAGAGCCACGAATGTCCCGGGGTGATTGTCACGTACCCATATCGCCGTAGCGAGAATCCGATGGTCCTGAATGTCATCTTGAAAAAGGTCTCTCAACTCGTCCGGAAAAGGATGGTTCGGCTCGATTTTAATCAGCCCCGCATTTTTCCCGATGGGGACTCCATCCTTGCCGAACATACGTCCTTCGGTTATGCGGTCGAGGTCACGCACGAATCCGCGCGCATTGAAAGCAAGCGCGTCGTTGCCCTTCTTGAATTTGTCCAACTCTTCTATCACGGCCACCGGTATCACCAGATTGTTGTCCTGGAAATGGCGTATAGCCTTGTGATCGTGAAGAATGACGTTGGTGTCAAGTACGAATATCTTCTTTGCCATAATCTTATTTTTCAGGGTCAGTCTTCACCTTCCGAGGAGCGGCTCTCCATAAGGGATTCGAGGATGGACTGTATCCCCGACTTGTCCGTCCTGTCTATTACGAGCCCCCCTCCCGACGGATGGCCCAACGGAAAATATGCTACATCCTGAAGGAGGAATTCCGCATCAATGTAGTCATAATCGATGTCTCTTATCTGGAACAGCACCCCCGGAACATTCTCGCGGAGTATTCTCACGTCAGGCACCGCGAAATGGCGGATGATTCCGGCAATTCTGACTACAGCTCCGGCTCCCCCCACATATCCGGCAAGAGTGTCTTCCAGTCCTTCCGGTCCTGCGGAGCAACCTGAAATGATGACGCCGTCTTCTACGAGTTCTCTGACGAGTTCGTGGCAGTCGATGAAATAATCCGCATCGAACTGTCCCCATTCCGCCGTGAAGGGAACATATACAAGCCAGCTGTGGGGGTCCTGTTCCGCCTTGTCCGGGCATATCCTGCCGGTGCCCATACAAGCGCCGTCCAATCTGAAAGGCAACTCGGCTTCTTCATCAGCCGCGTTTCCGGCAGACATCTCCACGGACAGTCCGCAAGTTTCGCAGCCTCCATCATACGAACAACCGGACAGTGCGACTCCGAGAGAATCGGCGGCATCAGCCAAGGACTCCACTGAAGCGAAGAATGCAGCCATATTGCCCATCCTCTCTTCATTCCAATGCCAGGTGGGGAGACAAGCGAGATTGCCTATGCGGAAGCGACCGTCGAGCCACAATGTATCAACAATGGCACTTGTCAGAGACCTGCGGGAATCTGCGGCAGCTTGTGACATCGGCATAGAAGCGTCTCCGACAACGCCGGGGTCGATGCTCTCATCAACGATGGCGGCACATCCCTCCTCCGCCGGAATCCCGAGCATCTGCGCCGGGGTGAGTTCCTGACGGACTCCGTCGATGACATATCCGGAATGAAGGGCCGATGTCTTTTCTCTCATTTCTGACTATTCCTCCGTAAAAATAATTATTTTTTGGAAAGATTAGCCCCACGTGCGGCTGAAAATCTTCATCATTATTCATACCTTTGCCCCGACGGGGCCGGCAAATCGCCGGAAAACCCGGGAAATATTCGGGCAGAAAAAAGAGACTTGCAATGAAAGGGAAAAGCGACGTCGGGAGCCGCTATGCAGATGTCATCAGGGAGGTTTTCTCCCGCCACCGCTCCGTACAGACGGCAGGATTCACCGCAGATGCCTACAAACCGGGGCTTGAAAGGATGAAAGAGTTCGACCGCCTGCTCGGCAACCCTTCCTCCCGACTGCGTTGCATCCACGTGGCCGGGACCAATGGGAAAGGCTCCGTCTGCCATATGCTTGCATCGGTGCTTGCCGGAGAGGGGTTGGAAGTCGGTCTGTACACCTCGCCTCATCTTCTGGATTTCAGGGAGAGGGTGAGAATTGTCACTGACGGGGAAATCTCGTACATCCCCAAAGAGGAAGTCCTGGAATTTCTCAACCGCTTCAGAAGTGACATAGACAGGCTGGACCTGTCCTTCTTTGAAATTACGACAGGGATGGCGTTCTGGTGGTTCGACAAGAGAGGCACCGGCATCGTTGTGGTGGAGACCGGACTGGGCGGACGCCTGGACAGTACCAATGTCATTACGCCTGAGCTGTCGGTGATAAGTTCCATCGGGCTGGACCACTGCGCCCTGCTCGGAGACACGAGGGCGGCCATCGCGTCGGAAAAAGCCGGAATCTTCAAACCGGGGGTGCCGGCTGTAGTGTCATCGCGTGACAACGAAACGGAGCCTGTCTTCAGAGATGCCGCCGAGGCACTCGGATGCCCACTGCACTTCGCGGACGAAATACCCTGCCCCGACCTCAGCGGATGGGGGATGGACCTGCCGGGGGAATACCAGTCAATCAACGTCAGGACAGTACTCTGTGCCCTTGACGTTCTGGGCCACAGGCCATTGAGGCACTGCATAGCTCATACGGCCGTCAGGACGGGGCTCAGGGGGCGCTGGGATACGCTCTCGGAAAGACCGCTCATCATAGCCGACATAGGCCATAACCCTGCGGCGCTGGAATGTAATTTCGCGCAGCTTGCGGAAATGTTTTCAGACAAGAGCATCCACGACAGGCTTATCGTCGTATATGGCGTAATGGCAGACAAGGACCTCGATGGAATCCTGCGGCTGATGCCGAAGGGCAATCACGTAAGTTATATCTTCACCGCCCCGCGTACGGAACGGGCTCTGCCGGCGGAAGCGATACTCGAAAGATTCAGGACGATGAATGACAGCGAGGCACGGGTCTGCAACGGAGTTGCCGCAGCCGTCGGGGAAGCGAGGGGCATCGCTACGGAGAAAAGTGTCATCTACGTCGGAGGAAGCGCTTTCGTCGTAGCGGAAGCTCTCGGCAGCATCAGCGTATGACTTCGATATCCGAAGTCTTCATCCAGCCCTGACGCCCGTCGGAAAGCGAAACATTCGTCCATTCACCCACAGAATCGAGCAGACGGACCTTCGTGCCTTCGTGTAGTATGAAAAGATCCTTGGAAGCATCCCCCGAAGGCGAACTCTTGACGGAGACCACAGGCTTCATCACTATGGCAGTATCCTCACTGCGATACTCCTTCCACAATCTCGCGGCCGAAAATACAGAAAACAAAGCAAGGACAAGAACCGTTATGCCGGCATAGAAGGCAATCACACGACGTCTTTGTATCCTTGAAAGGAAGAATACCAGAACGCAGATCACCAGAATCGCCGTAAAGGAGAGGAAAAGCACGGCCCAACCGTCAGAGGACATCACGGAACGAACCTTTCTTCCCCACGTCTTGAGGAAGAACTCAGGTACGATATCTATCTTGTCTGACAGGAAGGTGCGCGCGTGTTCGAGATTGAACCTGACGTCTTCGTCGGAAGGGTCCAGTTTCAGAGCTCTTTCGTAATTGAGAACGGCGGATGCCACATCTCCCTGCTTGAAGAAGGCATTCCCCATATTGTAATAGAGTTCCACGGACTCAAGCCCGGAATCCGATATGGAAGTCCAGGCATCGACGGCTTCCTGCCAACGTCCCTCCGAATAAGCATCTACGCCGGCAGTCCACAGAGAGTCGGTGAGAGAGTCCGCCCTCACTCCGAGGCCGGGAAGCATCAGGGCTGCAATCAGTAGAACTGACGCAAGCCTCTTCCCCGAACCTTTCCGCTTCATATTGGAGTCTATGCCCGAAATGACGTCCAAAGCGTTGTGATAATGCACGTTCATGGCATCGTAATCGGGAGACGGTGAATAACGTGCGAATTCGCAGGCGTCAATCAGGGATACGAAAGCTGTGGAGAGAGGTTCGGGGCAACCGTTCATTCTGAGGGTGGCATCGATGTTCTCCTTGCTCATATCTGCCATATCGATATTCAATTTGTCCGAAATATAACCTGTCAACGCCCGGTGCAATTCTTCGTAGAAGGCGGAATAGTTGCTGGCTCCAAGATATGCGTCCGCTTTTGCAAGCCTCTTGAGAGCCATTTTAGAAGCACCTCTGTTGCGAGTTCCTGCCACGTCCGCTCTTCTGTCCGAAAGTCTCTTCATCAGCAATCCGATACAGGCTCCGCCGGCCACAAGCAATCCGAGCAACGTCCAGAACAGCGCAGAAGCAAGAAAGAAGGCCCCCTTGGCGGTGAATGCCTGTGACTTAGTCCTGATGAAACGTATGTCACTTCCCAGATTCTTCACGTCCTTGCCGTGAACCGTCTGGACAATCTGTCCCCCGTCCGAAGTCCCTGTATCAGCACCCTTTTCCACCTTCAACGCCATCCCACGGGTCTCAAGCGTAACGTAACCGTGCGAATTCACGTCATAATACGAATACTTCACGGGATCTATAGTGAACTCTCCCGCGCTTCGCGGAATGAAAGGAAACTCGAATGTCTTGGTGCCGGAAGTCTTGCCGTCGGCTTTGTCGGTATTTTCCACCACCTTGACATCATAACATTCAAAATCAGGGGGAAAACTGACTTTCGGCGCCTCAAGCAGGGACACGTTACCCTTCCCGCTCACCGTTATGAGCAGCGAGGCGGCTTCGTGTGTCTTGAGGGAGTCCTTGCTGAGACTAGCTGCAAGCGAGAAAGTGCCCACGCCACCGCCGAAAGAGGACGGAGCTCCCGACGGGAGAGAACGGACGTTTACCGTATGTCTGTCAGTCGTCACCCTCTTGCGTATGGTGCGGATGTCGTCTTCGAAGAAACTGTCAAATATGCTCTTGGGCGCTGACTGGGTACGGATGTTGACAAGGCAGACCAATTCCGCAGGATCTATGGTGATGACTCCGGCCTGCTGCGGAATGATGACCCAGCTGCGTAGGACGGCGGAATTGTACAGTTCCCCACCCACGTTTTCGCGAGTGAATTCGATATTGGACGGTGTCTGGACTTCCTGACTCCAGAACCCGTTGAAAGTCGGGAATTTGGCATCTTCGAATCCGGCTATGCTGACTCTCTGATAAAGTTTGAGAGTCACGTTCACCGGCTCCCCGACAACGACGGATGTCCCGCTGAAGGAAAGTCTTAAAAAAAGGTCTTTGCTTGCGATGTCACCGGCGGGAGCCGCGGAAGAGGCCTGGCCGCCGGAAGGATTTCCTTGCGGAGAGCCGTCTGCCACGACTTCGACCGTCACCGCCGGAGAAGTCACAGTCTCGCCTTTGATGACTGCGGAAGCGGAGGGCAACTGGAACTTTCCGGCCCTCTTTGGAAGAAGAATGTAAGTATAAGTCGTCTGGGAGGATTTGGTCCTTTTCCCGTTGATGATGCTGATGGAGGTACTGCTACCTTTCTGCGGACCCCATACAAGTTGAAAATCGGGGCACTGCTCCCATTCGAAGGAAGACGGTGCATTCTCGCCTTCTATGATGAAAGTCACGTTGAACTGCTCATCGGAGGATACAAGATTGGGGGCGTCCACTCTTATGGCATTCTGGGCAGACAGAGCCCGGAACACAAGCAGGAACGCAAATATCATTACAGCCGTTTTTTTCATTTCTCTACCAATTCTTTTCTTTCCGGCGGGCTTTCAGCGCCGCCGCCTTTTCTCTGTTCACCTTGTCTTGAGTCTCTTTCTCCCTCGCCTGTATTGCCTGAAGCATCTGTTGAGCCTGCTGGGGGGATATGGAAGACTCCCTTGGCTGAGGCTCACTGTCCCGATTCCGATCTTGGTTCCGGTCCTGATTCTGACTCTGATCCTGATTCTGATCCTGATTCTGGCCTTGGTCCTGGTTTTGGTTTTGGTTTTGATTCTGATTCTGACCGCCACCGTTCTGCTGGTTTTCAAGCATCTTCTTGGCGTAAATGTAGTTTTCTTTTGCGTCAAGGTCATCCGGGTTGAGCAGAAGGGACTCCTTGAAAGCCTTCACCGCAGCCCCATAATCTTTCCTCTGCAATGCAATGTCGCCGGCATTGTATCTGAAATCCGAATCCAGCGTTCTTCTTCCCTCGTCAGCGGAAGAGTCTTTCCAAATCACGGCATTCGGGTACGTGTGGACCGCCTCCGCATTTCTTTCAATCACGGACATCGCCGAGGCAGCTCCCTCATAATTCCCCTGGCAGTACAAAGAGGCCGCCAGATTGTATTGGGCGGCAGACGAAAGAGAGTCCTTTACCGCCGCCTTCCTGTAATCTATCTCGGCGTTGCGGTAGTCCTGCTTCCTGAAATCACGGTTGCCCGAGCGGACGTCGCGTCTGTCCGGCTGCGCACCCAGAAAAAGCGGGACAAGCAGTGCAGCCAGTACCAGGGCAAATATCTTGTTTACCGGTAAACTCATATCGTCAATCAAACAATCTTTTCTTCATACGGCGTTCTCCCAGCAGCATCTCCAGGACAAACAGAGCCAGAGACACCGCAAAAAAATACACGAACTGCTCGTCATATTCTTCGAATATCACCGAATTGAATTTCTCGTCCTCCATTCTGCGCAGTTCTTCGATAATGGGATTAAGGCCGAATTCCTCATTGCCGGCACGGACATACGCCCCCTGCCCGGCAGCCGCCACCTCTTTAAGCGTCTCTTCGTCAAGACGCGTGACGACTATGTTGCCGGCTTTGTCCTTGAGAAGCTCCCCACCCACAGGTATGGGCTGGCCTTCCTGCGAGCCTACGCCTATGGTATAGACTCTTATCCCCACCTCCGCAGCTCCGGCAGCTGCGTTCACGGGGTCATCTTCGTGATTTTCCCCATCGGTTATGACTATGATTGCCCGGCTTTTCTCGCTCTGCGCGCTGAAACTCTTCGAGGCGGTCAGTATGGCATCGCCTATGGCAGTACCCTGTACCGGTACGGAAGAAGGATCTATCGTATTGAGGAACATCTTGGCGGAGACATAGTCGGTGGTAATGGGCAATTGCACGAAAGAAGTGCCCGCAAACACGATAAGACCTATCCTGTCTCCGTCCAGTTTGTCCACGATATGGCTTATGGCCAACTTGGCCCTGTCCAGACGGCAGGGTGAATAATCCTGCGCGAGCATCGAGTTGGACACGTCAAGACAAATCATTATCTCGGCCCCCTTTGCCTCCCTTTCGCTCAATTTCGCCCCTATCTGGGGGCGTGAAAGTCCTATTGCAAAGAATCCGAACGCAAGGGCTGAAAGTATGGCCCTCAACCAGCCCTTCGCCGCCGACTGCGAGGGCATAAGCGCATTGACCAGTTTCCTGTCGCCCAGAGAATCAATGCGCCTGCTCCGCATATGCCGCAGCACCGCGTAGCCAACTATGATTGCCGGAACGAGAAGCAGCAGCCACAGATATTGTATATGAGCGAAAATTATCATGGCAGTTTCTTGATGAAAACTTTAAGTAAAAGTTCCAGAAGTATGCAAATCAGTGCGGCAATCGCGTATTTTTCAAACAGTTCCTTGTAAACCGGAAAACTGTCGATGGTCGTCCTTGTCTTCTCCATCTTGGAAATCTCAGCATAAATTTCGGAAAGTTTCGTATTGTCGGTAGCACGGAAATAACGGCCTCCTGTCTGCTCTGCAATGCTGCCCAGCAACTCTTCGTCCAGTTCCACCTGCATATTCTGCACGTCCACTCCCCAGGGAGTCATCACAGGATACGGAGCCATACCATTGGCTCCTACTCCTATCGTATATACCCTTATACCGTAAGTCCCGGCGATTGCCGCCGCCGTTTCCGGAGAAATCTCCCCTCTGTTGTTGACACCGTCCGTAAGAAGAATCACCACACGGCTCCTGGCATCGGAATCCTTCATCCTCGCCACCGCCGTAGCCAGACCGTTGCCTATGGCCGTACCGTCTTCGATGAGGTCTGTCTGCACCTCCTTCATAAGATTGATCAGCGTGGCACGATCCGTGGTCAGGGGACACTGCGTGTAACTTTCTCCCGCGAACACGACTATACCCATCCTGTCGGACGGCCTCTGGGCTATGAATTCTATCGCTATGTCTTTTGCCGCACTTATACGGTCAGGGGAGAAATCTCTGGCAAGCATACTCGTGGACACATCCATTGCAATCACTATGTCTATACCCTCCGTGTCTATCCTCTCCATCTCGGAAGAGGAGCGGGGCCTGGCTATGCACACCACGATGAGTGACAAGGCAGCGATGCGCAGGACAAACGGAACGTGGCGTAACACGTTTGCAACCGAAGGCCCTCCTTCAAGCCACGGCGCATCGCAAGAGACTCTCATATGGGGCCTCCGCCCGAAAACTTCCAGACAGATGTAGTGAACGACGAGAAGCGCCGGAACGGCAAGCAGCCAGAGAAGATGGGGATATTCGAAGAACATCAGTTGCTTGCGGCCTCCTCCCCGCCTTCCGCAGCCTGGGCATCAAGCATAGACTGATACGTGGACGTCACGAACCGCACGGCCGTGGGTATCGCCCTCTTGTTTTCGTCATCCGATGCCGTATGCTTGGCGAATTTCACGAAATCAGAAAGTTCGAAAAGTTCCCGTGTCTCAAGGAAGAGGTCTTCCGCTATGTCCCTGCACCCTTCGAGCGCAGAGAATATCTCCGCCGTCGTCATCTCTTCGGCATTGACACCGAAACGATCCTCGATATAGGTGCGCAGCGTGTCCGTGATGCCGGAATACATCGCTTTCTGTTTGTCCGGAGCCCAGTACTTCGCGTCCCGGAAACGGTCGAGGTTCCTGAGCGCGACGATGTAGGAAGGTTCATCGGCGACGTCGTTCCCGCGTCCGTCCATCCGCTTGCGGACGAGCCATACGGTCAGGAAAGCTAACGCGGCCAGAAGCAATGCGCCTGCCGCATAAGGGATAACCTCTACAAAAGTCAAAGGATAGCGCACCGGGCCTTTGATGTCGTGGATGACGAAGGTGGCGGTATCTACAGGGATGGACTTGACATCGAACCGCACCGGTTCAAACAGAAGCGTATCGATGAAGTCTTCACCCACCCTGCGTACAGCGATTTGCGGCAGTTCGTATGCCCCTTCTTCAAATGCGGCCAGGATTACGCTCCCCCGGAGTCTGTAAAGTCCTCTTGATTTGGCGTGACGTCTTCCTGTCTTTCCTACTGGCAGAGTGTCGATTGTCCAGTTCCGTACGAGCGTGAGCGTATCGTTGGAGGCCTCCGAGAAATCCTGCAATCCGATAGACACACCGGCACTGACACTGTCCAGCTCGAAACCGTATTCGAGCCAGTCCGCGACAAGGATGGAATCCCGTTCCGTCAGTTGCCGCAGGAAGGGTTTGCCGGCAGGGACGATTCCTCCGGCGAAAGTCTGCACCGCCGAAAGGCACAGAACAACAATGGATATTACTGACGCTCTTTTCATCATTTCCCGTGGAAAAGGGACATGAGTCCCTTGACATAATCATCGCAGGTGGATATGTCCACACTGTCCACCCTGTACCTGTTGAACAGCCGCTTCCTTTCTTCTTCCGCCTTCCGGTTCCATTCGCCGTACGAGGACCTTACGGCAGCCGAGGACGTATTCACCCACGAACTGCGGCCTGTCTCCGCATCTTTTATGTGGACGAGCCCTACGTCCGGAATGGACTGCTCCAACGGGTCAAACACACGCACGACGCTGATGTCGTGACGGTTCACCGCAACCTTGAGGGCGTCTTCGTACTTCGGATGTCCCTTAGCGTCACTGTCAAGCATGTCACCAAGCACGAAAGCCGTACACTTTCTCTTAATCGCATTGGTCAGGAAACGCAGGGCCTCGCCTACGTCAGTGCCGTCGGAAGATGGCTCCAGTTCAATGATTTCCCTGATAATGTGGAGCAGGTGGCTGCGACCCTTTTTAGGAGGTATGAATTCCTCGACGCGGTCGCTGAAGAACAGTGCCCCGACCTTGTCATTGTTGATGCCCGCGCTGAATGCCAGCACTGCGGCAATCTCGGCAAGCAGGTCTCTCTTGGTGCAGTTCCGCGTGCCGAAAAGCCCCGAACGGCTTACGTCTATCAGCAGAACTACGGTAAGTTCTCTTTCTTCCTCGAAAACCTTCACGTAGGGACTGCGCAGACGGGCCGTTACGTTCCAGTCCATATTGCGGACATCGTCCCCGTACTGATATTCGCGGACTTCGCTGAACGCCATTCCGCGACCCTTGAACGCGGAATGGTACTCGCCGGCGAAGACCTGGTGCGAAAGGGCACGGGTCTTTATCTCGATTTTGCGAACCTTCTTCAGTAACTCTGACGCTTCCATTACGGAACTACCACTGCATTTATCACCTGCTCTATGATGTCTTCGGTGGTGCCGCTCTCGGCTTCCGCTTCGTAGGTGAGTCCTATACGATGGCGAAGGACCTCATTGCACACGGCTCTGACGTCTTCGGGTATGACGTATCCCCTTCTCTTGATGAAAGCGTACGCCTTGGCCGCCATACTGAGCGATATGCTCGCGCGGGGCGAACCGCCGTAGGCTATCAGACCCTTCAACTTGCCCAGCCCGTACTCCTCCGGGGTACGGGTGGCATAAACGATATCCACTATGTATCTCTCGATTTTTTCGTCCATATAGACCTCCCTCACCACTTCACGGGCACGAATCATATCTTCCGGGGTCACTATGGCGTTCGCCTTAGGGAACTCGCCCGTATTGTTCATCCTGACTATGAGCCTCTCCTCTTCCTTTTTGGGGTAATCGACAACGACCTTCAGCATGAAACGGTCAACCTGAGCCTCGGGAAGCGGGTATGTACCTTCCTGCTCGATGGGGTTCTGGGTTGCCATCACAAGGAACGGCTCAGGAAGTCTGAAAGTCTCGTCACCCAAAGTTATCTGCCGCTCCTGCATCGCCTCGAGAAGAGCGGACTGCACTTTGGCAGGACTGCGGTTGATCTCATCAGCCAATACGAAATTGGCGAAAATCGGTCCCTTACGGACCTCGAACTGCTCTTTTTTCTGCGAATAAATCAATGTGCCGGTGACATCGGACGGCAAGAGATCCGGCGTAAACTGAATCCTGCTGAACTTGGCTGACACGGCTTGCGCCAGGGTGTTGATGGCCAAGGTCTTTGCAAGTCCGGGAAGGCCTTCCAGCAGGATATGCCCGTTGGCCAGAAGCCCTATCAGCAGATTCTCGACAAGATGCTTCTGCCCGACTATCACCTTGCCCATTTCAAGGGAAAGGAGGTCAACGAACGCGCTTTCTTTCTGTATGCGCTCATTGAGGTCCTTGATGTTTACATTTTCCATTATATTTGATAATTTTGCAATATATGCGTTACAAAACAGTCCTTTCTTACAACGGCTCCGGTTTCTTCGGCTGGCAGAACCAGCCGGATGCCATCAGTGTCCAGGAAACTCTGGAAAAAGCCCTTTCCACCCTCTTGAAACGTAAAGTCACCGTAACCGGTGCCGGAAGGACCGACACTTCGGTCAACGCCATAGGCTACACAGCCCATTTCGATGCGCCGGAGACCATCGATGCGGCTGTCCTATGCTACAAATTAAATGCCATTCTTCCCCGTTCAATCACAATTCACAGCCTCGAACCGGCATCCGATGACTTCCATTCCCGATTTGATGCAACCGGACGCGAATATACATATTTTTTACATCGGAGAAAAGACCCCTTCGTTGAGAATTATTCGTATTTCTGCGGCTACCCCCTTTCGTTCGAAGATATGAATACGGCGGCTTCCCTCCTGCTCGGCACCCGCGATTTCTCGTGCTTTGAAAAAACCGGAGGAGGCAACAGGACGTCGGTGTGCACGATAAAAAGAGCGGAATGGGTGGAATACACCCCTTCCATCCACGAGATCTGCGGCCCCGGAACCTTCAACGGAGAGTATTGGTACTTCAAAGTGGAAGCCGACCGCTTCCTCAGAAATATGGTAAGAGCCATCGTGGGAACCCTCCTTGAGGTGGGAAGAGGCAGAAGAAGCGTGGAATCCATACCAGAACTGCTGAAAAGCGGAGACAGGTGCGACGCAGGAGAATCGGTGCCGGGATATGCGTTGTTCCTCAGCAGGGTGGATTATCCTTCGTCCGGGAAATGACGCCTCACAACGGCGGCAGCATCCATGGCAATCGACTCGAAGACAGTGTCGTCCGGGACTCCGTCCGTATAGGATGACAGCGCGAGCGTGACATCAGCCGTCTCTCTGTAAAGGGTTTTGCGGGCCGCAAGCAGTTCTTCCACCGCGTGGCTCCGAAGCAACGGACGCGATGAATTGTCCAGCGTGGACAGTATTTTTTCGAGATGCTCCGCCGATGCTTCCAGATAGATGCAGAAAGTGTTTTTCTTCAAGAGAGAGACAGCTTCCGCACTTACGACCGTCCCGCCTCCGGTAGCGAGAATAAAATCCCTCTGCCTCGACAGCGACTCACGCAGAGCCGACAGTTCGGCGTTTCTGAATCCGTCTTCTCCTATAGTCGAGAACAAACGGGCTATGCTTGCTCCGCAACGCCGTTCAATCTCGCCGTCAAGGTCGATGAACGGGACGGAAAGCAACGCCGAGAGCTTTTTCCCGACGCTGCTTTTGCCGCAGCCCATAAATCCTATAAGCGCAATCCGCATTCAGAACAAAGTCGGTTCTCCGATATCGGGTATGTCTCCGGTGGGGACATCGACGTCGATGTCCATTATGTCTGCCGCGTCGATTTCCGCTATTTCAACTTCCGGAACAGGAAGGTCGTCCTCTTCCTTGTGAAGCGGTTCGACGAATTCCACACCGGCGACGTCACCCCGGTCAGCACATTTCTTGCCCTTCGCCGCGATTCCTTTCTTCGCTATGAAATCCTCTGCAAGCACCGTTTCGGGAGCCTTGCCCTCGTTCCGGCCACCGAACGTCACCTTGAAACGCGGATGAAGGTCGGCGCTGAGATCCACCAGATACGACTTCGGGCTGTCAGATATGAACGTCAGCGGAGTGTTGTCGCTCTGAACGAAGGAGAAACGCTTGACGTAGAAAGAGCGCACTTTCGAATCCGCATCGTAATACAGAGCCGTGAAGGTCTTGTCCTGGTCCAGTTTCTCTATCCTCAACAAATCTCCCTGATATCTGTTGGACACGTCGAACGAAGTGGTGTAGAACGTTCCGTTCCTGAACACTGCGAGCACCTTGTCGTCCGCCTCGAACTGGCCGAGGTACAGGCCGCGTCCTTCGTCATTGAGTTTCTGTATGTCAGCATCATACCAGATATCCTTCCCGGAAATCGTGGAGATTCCCTTGCTCTTCAACAGGACACGCTGTATGGGATTTCTCGACACGAGATTGCCCCTTGACATCCTTCCCTTGATGGAGAGTTGGGAAAAATCATACTCCCCGATGAGTTTCTTGAGTTTCGCCCTCGGGCGGAAATACAACTTGACACATTCGGCCTCGCCGTTGTGATTGACCGAGAACCACAGTATTTTGGAACCGGGGACACCCGAAGTGATGTCATAGTCCTTGTCACGGGTTACGCTGGTCACCGCAAATCTCTTTGCGTACGACACTTCGCTGCCGCCTTCCCTATAGATGACGTTGTATATCGTGCGGCTGTCATTCCTGTTGAACACGCCCGCATATATGATGTCTTTCCAGAAGAAAGCCTTCTCAGACACCTTCGACACGCGATAACGGCCTTCCTTGTTGATGACTATGATTTCGGAAAGGTCCGAACAGTCACCGATGAATTCCACGCCGTCCTCTTTCTTGAGGTTCATTCCGACGAAGCCTTCGGCCTTGTTGGCATAAAGTTTCGCATTGTTGTTGACCACTTTCGTGATGGCTATGGATTCGAAACCTGTAAGTTCAGTCTGGCGCGGGTAATCCTTTCCGTACTTCTTCTTCAAATCCTTGAACCAGTTCACGGTATATTTCGTGATGTGGTCCAGATTGTCCTGCACCGCCTTCATCTCCGCCTCCAGGCCGCCGATTGCCTCTTCCACCGCCTTGGTATCGAACTTCGAGATTTTCCGCACGGGTTTTTCCACGAGCTTGAGTATGTCATCCTTCGTGATTTCCCGCCTGAACAGATGCTGGTACGTCAGCATACGCCTGAAAATATCATCTACCTGTTCGTCCCAATCCTTCTGGTCCTGTTCCAGTATCTTGTAAACCCTTTCTTCAAAGAATATCTTTTCCAAAGAGTTGAAATGCCAGGCTGTCTCCAATTCTTCCATCCTGATACGCAACTGGGCCTCGAGTATGTCCCTCGTATGGAAGGTGTCATATCTGAGAATTTCGTCCACGTCCAGAAACTGTGGCTTGTCTTCGACTATCACGCAGGCGTTCGGGGCTATGCTCGTCTCGCAGTCGGTGCACGCGTACAGGGCATCGATGGTCTTGTCCGGAGACACGTCATTGGGAAGATGAATGATTATTTCCACCTTGGAGGTGGTCATATCTTCTATCTTCTTGATCTTTATCTTTCCCTTGTCCTTCGCTTTCAGTATGGAATCGATAAGCGCGTGGGTCGTCTTTCCGTAGGGTATTTCGGTTATGACGATGGTATTCCTGTCTATCTTGTCGATGCGGGCCCTCACCTTCACGCTCCCTCCTCTGCGCCCCTTCATATATTTGGAACAATCCGCGAAACCTCCTGTCGGGAAATCCGGGTAGATTTCGAAATCGCGGCCTTCGAGAATGGCTATAGACGCGTCTATGAGTTCGTTGAAGTTGTGGGGAAGTATCTTGGACGCCATACCTACGGCGATCCCCTCGGTGCCCTGGGCCAGAAGCAGGGGGAAACGCACTGGCAGTTCCACCGGCTCCTGATTCCTCCCGTCATAGGAGGTCATCCACCTTGTCACCTTCCTGTCGAATATGACTTCCTTCGCGAACTTGCTCAGACGGGCCTCGATATATCGGGCTGCCGCATTGGGATCACCGGTAAGCACGTTGCCCCAGTTACCCTGACAGTCTATGGCGAATCCCTTCTGCCCCAACTGGACAAGAGCCCCCAATATGGAGGCGTCTCCGTGCGGATGGTACTGCATAGCCTGTCCCACGATATTGGCGACTTTGGTGAGACTGCCGTTGTCCATATTGTACATCGCGTGCAGCACCCTGCGCTGAACCGGCTTGAGCCCGTCAACGATATGAGGCACAGCCCTTTCAAGAATAACGTACGAGGAATAATCCAGGAACCAGTCCTTGAACATCCCCGACAGTTTGAACTTGTGGCTGTCGCTTTCCAACAACTTGGTGAACCGCCCCGAAGATTCGCCCTCTTCGATAGGCTGCTCCATCAATTCATCATCAATATCCATAGCAGTATCACTCTTCATAACCGAAACGACGGAGCTCCCTGCGGCTCTCCCGCCAGTCCGGATTCACTTTTACATACAAGGACAGGAAGACTTTCTTCTGGAAGAACTCTTCCATCTCCAGGCGTGCCTGAGTCCCAAGCCTCTTCAGCGCGGATCCGCCTTTGCCGATGAGGATTCCTTTCTGCGAATCGCGCATCACGTTTATGACGGCTGATATGTCATAGCGCTGTTCCCCTTCATTGAAGGCCTCTATTTCCACTTCACAACTGTATGGGACTTCTTCCTGGTAGTTCAGAAGAATCTTCTCCCGCACGATTTCAGAAGCGAAGAAACGCAGGGACCTGTCCGTGAAGGTATCTTTGTCATACCACGGAGGGCTCACCGGCAAGCAGGACAGGATGCTGTCGAACACGCTGTCAAGATTGAACTTCTCCTTTGCCGACACGGGTATCACGGAGGCACCGGGCAACTTTTCCTTCCAGTATTCCATCATCCCGTTAACCGTCTTCTGGTCGCTCAGGTCAATCTTGTTTATCACCACCGTCACCGGGCAGTCCACTCCTGAAAGTTTCCTGACATATTCGGCGTTCTTGTCGGGGGTCTCCACGGTGTCGGTCACATAGAGTATCACGTCGGCATCCCCGATTGCAGTGTCAACGAAATCCATCATATTGCGCTGGAGGCGATAGTTGGGCTTGAGTATCCCCGGCGTATCCGAATATACTATCTGGAAGTTTTCGCCGTTGACTATGCCCATTATGCGATGACGCGTGGTCTGGGCCTTCGCCGTGACAATCGACAGCTTCTCGCCTACCAGGGCGTTCATAAGCGTCGATTTGCCCACATTCGGATTCCCGATGATATTTACGAATCCCGACCGGTGTCCGTCAGACATAGGCACCCATCTTGAGAATGTTCACTTCTCCCTCCGTGAGATATCTCCACTCCCCTTTCTGGAGTCCCTTCTTCGTAAGACCGGCGAAATATACCCTGTCGAGAGCCTTCACGTCATAGCCGAGAGAGTCAAAGATACGACGGACTATTCTGTTTTTGCCGGAATGAATCCCTATTCCGAGCTTGCGGCGGTCACCCTCGTCGATATATTCCAACTCGTCTGCAGCCACATCCCCATCGACAAGCGTCACTCCCGAAAGTATCCTGTCTCTGTCAGCTTCCGCCAAATCGTGGTCAAGAAGCACCTGATATATCTTCTTCTTGTCATATGAAGGATGAGCGAGTTTTTCGGCCATTTCACCGTCGTTGGTAAACATCAGCACACCGGTCGTCGCCTTGTCAAGACGCCCCACCGGGAAAACGCGGCCTTTGCACCCTTTCAGCAGGTCCATTACCGTCCTGTCCGCGTGGGGGTCACTTGCCGTGGTGACGAATCCTTTCGGCTTGTTCATCACTATATATACTTTTTCCTCGCCCTTTAGCCTTTCCCCGTTGAAACGGACGTCATCGTTGAGAACATTGATTTTGGTGCCGAGTTCCGTCACCACTTCACCGTTGACAGTGACCACGCCGGCCTGTATCAAGGTGTCAGCTTCCCTGCGGGAGCACACCCCCGAATTGGCTATGAATTTATTGAGCCGCATTTCCCCCTGAAAGGATTCCGCAACCGGCAAAGCGGCCGAACGGCCTTCGTCGAAACCGGGTTTGCGGGAGAGCATACGGTTTATGCCGTGACCGTCCCTTTCATCAAATATAGGTTCCCTTTTCCTGAAAGTCCTTCCGGCAGATTCGAAACGTCTTTCTCCGAAATTGCGACGTCCTTCACCGCCATCCCGGCTTCTTCCGCGTGACCACCCTCTCTCACCGGACGGGCGGCTCCTGTCGGAACGTTCGCCGTAGGGTCGGCGGTCGCCATAGGATTTATGTTCGCCATAAGGCCTGTGCCCGTCGAAAGACCGGTGTTCACCAGAATCTCCCCGACCCTCGAAACCGCCGTGTCCCCGGCGTTCGCCATAGGATTTATGCTCGCCGTAAGATTTGCGTTCACCATAGGACCGGCGTTCGCCGTAGGACTTGTGCTCGCCGAAAGACCTCCGTCCGTCCGATGAGCCGCGATGTTCTTCATAGTTTTTCCTTTCACCGTCAACGGCTACTTTTCTCCTTGCTCTGAAAACTCTCCCCTGGGAAGAGCCCTTCTTTTCACTTTCCATTATTTTAACTTGAAATGATATGTAATAGTGCCTTCCTGTAACTGAGGGGCGCCTGTATCCTGATTGAAGCGTGTCTCCATAGCGGCTTTTCTCGCCTCGTTCCACAGATTTTTGTCCGTAACCGTAGTACCCGCCACACCCGGCACGGCCTTCTGGACCTTTCCGAAACGGTCCACCACTATAGACACCACTACCGTCCCCTCATTCTGAACGACATAGCGAGGACGTGGCAGCGCTCCCATCGTGTTCCGTCCTTTCAAATGCGCATTGGGAACCCCGTCAGCCCTTCCCTTCTCCGTATTGCCTTGAACATGACCGGTCTTGAAATTGTCGGTGGCTTCCTCTGCCGAATGCGGAGCCGTAAGGCTTGTATCCTTCTTCGACATCCCGGGGAACGAAGCTCTCGGGTCGAGTGCATCCTCTTGCTCCACGGCGGGGACATCCACATCGCCGAAATCGTCAGGTTTCGTAGCCGGCGTGGAGTTGTTCTTCGAGACGGCCTTGTATGGGGAATTGCTACGCTGTACGAGTTCCACGGACTTTGTCCTGTCAACTTCTTCGGCCCTCGGCGTGACTCCGCGCCTCTGAATCTTCACCTTGGGTTGATCCTCTTCGGTGAAATCCAATATGAAAGACGTCTCCTCAGGAGGAGGATAAATGTATTTGAGACCCGTGAACGACAAAGTCAACGCTGCGGCGGCGGGGACAAGCACCGCCAAGGCCACGCCCAGCAGAGTGGCCAGCCGTTCCTGTCTTTGCCGTATCGCAAGAAATTCTTTCATCAGCTATTCCGGCTGCGTTGCCAATATGACCTTGTAATGATTACGCTTCGCGATGTTCATCATCGCCACTATTTCCTTCACGGGTACCGTCTCGTCGGAATATATCGAGAACGTGGGGTCCTCCTCGTTCTGAAGAAGGGTCACCAGTTCGTCCTCAACTTCTCCGTAAGTCTCAGGCGTCTCGCTGCCGTTTATGTGGTAGGTGTACCTGTCGTTGCCCCAGTCCTTGATGGAGACGCTCACGGTCGCTTTGGCCGATACCTGTCCCGTGCTTTTGGGGAGCATAAGCTTGAGCGCGTTGGGGTTGACCAGCGTGGACGTTACAAGGAAGAATATCAGGAGCAGGAACACTATATCCGTCATCGAAGACATCGACATCTCGGACAGAACCCTGGTCGAACGTTTGATAGCCATATGTTATTCTTCTTTTTCTGCCGGTTCGTGAAGCAGGTCCATGAAATCGATGGTGGCCGATTCCATGCGGAAAATCAGGTCGGAAATCTGCGAAGTGACGTAGTTGTATCCGAAATATGCCAGAATCCCGACTATGAGTCCTCCGACCGTAGTCACCATCGCCGTGTAGATACCGCTTGAAAGAAGGGTTATGTCGATGTTGTTGCCGGCGTTGGACATATTGAAGAATGCCTGAATCATACCGGTAACCGTACCGAGGAATCCTATCATCGGGGCGCCTCCGGCGATTGTGGCAAGGAAGGAGAGCCCCTTTTCAAGACGGGCCACTTCGACGTTGCCCGTATTCTCGACTGCGGCCTGTATGTCGGGAAGCGGACGTCCTATGCGTTCTATGCCTTTCTGCACGAGACGGGCGACAGGGGAATCGTACCTCTCGCACAACATCTTGGCCGACTTGATTTTACCGGCGTGGATATAGTCGCGGATATCCTTCATGAAATTCCTGTCAATCTTGTTGGCCTGACGTATCATCCACCATTTTTTTCCGAAGATGTAAAGAGCAATCAGAGACAGTGCGAGCAGCACCAGCATAAGCCAGCCTCCCTTGGAGGCCATCTCTATAAGCGAATAGGACATTTCCTGCGGCTGAGGGGCGGCCTGGGCGACGGATGCGACCGTATCTGCCTCAAAACCTGTTGTCTGTAATAAATTGAAGAGCATATCTGAATGTTTTGTATTTCTGACACCAACTCGCAAATATAACCAATTTATTCGGAAAATTCCAGCCCGGACCGATTATAAATGAAGTAAATGAAGAAAGATTTGGAAATGGCCCGGAAATCCGCCACATTTGATTCGATTATACGAATTGTTTCTGATATGAGAAAACCAATCCTCACATTCTGCCTCTGCGCTGCAGCGTGCATTTCCTGCGGGAACGGGGCAGGCGAGAACACGGAATTCACGGGATACCTGTTTGCGCATATGACAAACAGCCATTACGGACGTCTCTACTATTCTCTCTCACGCGACGGGGAAAAATGGGAAGAAATGAACGGGGGAGAAATTGTCCTTGAAGACTACCTGGGCCATCCCAACATCTCGAGAGGCAACGGCAGGTTCTATATGATGGGGGTTACCACATCCGGGGAACTCCGCCAGCCCGTCCTATGGTCGAGCGCCGATTTGGTCAACTGGGAGCGCAAGGACCTGAGCCGGGACATTTTCGACGTCTCGGAGTTCGCTTACGAGAACGAATCGGTTTATCTTGGCGCGCCGAAAATCTTCTTCGACGGGGACAACTCCCGCTATATCGTCACCTGGCACGCCTATGACCCTGCCGCAGGTCCAGGCAATCCGCTATGGGAATCGATGCGCACCTTTTATTTCCTCACGTCGGACTGGGAAAACTTCACGAAGCCACGGAGACTTTTCGACTTTGACGGAGACGATGCTTCGATGGCCACCATCGATGTGATTCTCAATAAGGAGGGTGGCCGTTACTACGCACTCATAAAGGACGAACGCTGGCCGGAAACCACAGCCACCGGAAAGACTATCAGAGTCGCGTCATCGAAGTCGCTCACCGGCCCTTACACCAACCCCGGGCCACCTGTCACCGATGCCTGGGAAGAAGCGCCTGTGGCACTCAGAAAGAATGACGGAAGCGGCTGGTACCTTTTCACCGAAAGATATCTTGAAAGCAGTTGCCGGTACTGCTGCCGCGAAACCGGCCGCCTCGACTCGGACGAATGGTCACAAGTGCAGATATCCTCTCCCGAGGACGGGCGGCACGGCTGTGTCATCCCCGTTACCGAAGAGGAATATCAGGCGATAAAAGAGAAATTCGGGAGTGACCGGTAAGGTCAATTCCCCGAAACGATAATCAGGGCAAGGCCCGCGATGAACAGGCAGAACATCGCGGCAAGCAATGCCGGGACGCCTTTCTTCGCCCCTTCGAACTCTTTCCAGATGAATACGCCCCAAATTGCGGCCACCAGCGGCGCGCCCTGTCCCAGCGCGTATGAGATGGCGGCACCGGCTTTTCCTGCCGTGATATAGCTCAGGGCTGTCCCAAGACACCAGATACATCCGCCCAGCATACCCACCAGATGCGTCTTGAGGTTGCCGTCCTTGAAATACTGCCTGTAAGTTACGGGTTCTCCGATGAAAGGTTTCTTCATCACGATGGTGTTGATAATGAAATTGCTCAGGAACACCCCTGCCGTGAAAAGAACTATGGCGGTGTAAGGCGTGCACTTGCCGGCTTCGGGACTGGCGAAGTCGGCGAGGTCGACTCCGTTATAGACCAAAGCGGAGAAGAATGACATCACGACTCCCGCGATGATTGCAAGCACAAGACCCTTCCTGTTCTTTTCGGGGTCCTTGAGGCCTGTATCGACCTTGCCTGACGCAATTCCGTTGCATACTATCGCAGCGACGACGAAGGCCACCCCCAGGAAAAGCAGGAAGAGATTCTCGTTGCCTTT
Organism: Bacteroidales bacterium; assembly: GCA_024401975.1. Taxonomy (GTDB): domain Bacteria; phylum Bacteroidota; class Bacteroidia; order Bacteroidales; family UBA932; genus Cryptobacteroides. The sequence continues at coordinate 24,889 of JAKSKB010000010.1, forward strand.
CGGGTGGAAAATAATGTTGTTGAGGACACCCATCACCAAGGCGAGTCCCACTCCCAAGGGGAAGGCAACCGACATTCCGGCGAATGAAATGGATGCCGACAACAGAATATTGGACAAGTTGAATACCAGCGCTCCAAGCAGAATCCATCCCATACTGGCCGGCGTGGCCTGGGCGACATCCTGGAGAAACGGACGCCCCTCAGCCCCGTGGCTTCCCAGGGTGAAAGCCAGAAGCAGGGAGAAGAGCACCATTCCTATCACGTAGTCCCAATAGAAGAGTTCGTACCTCCAGTTTCTGGCTGCAAGTTTCTGCGTATTGCCCCAGGAGCCCCAGCACAACATTGTCACGAAACAGAGGATGACTGCAAGTGTGTAACTGTTAACGATGAACATAGTTTTATTGTTTGTTGTTATCTGCTTTCGGGATACCGCATATTGTCCTCCGTTATACGTTCCGGCACTTCGTGCAGGAAACGTGCGGCATCCTGCCCGGCTCTGTCATCCGTATGTCGAAAGTGATCAGCGCTTCCGTTCCGACGAAGTCCTTTCTCGAAATGTACACACCCTGGAGAAGCGCGAGGTGGTCAATGGCAAAACTCGGTATCGGTTTCATAGCATTATTTCCTGCAAGAGGGTGCGCACGGAGTGGAATGATTTCTCGGCAATGTTCTTCCAGAAACCCTCATATCTCTCCGCCTGACGCCCGTCGGTATGGTTGTCGCTTATTATCTTGAGCGCCAGGAACGGGATTCCGTGCATATGGCAAACCTGTGCCACTGCAGCGCCCTCCATATCCACTGCCAGCGCCTCGGGATACAATTTCTTCTGCCTTTCATCTTCTTCCCGGCTGATGTAGAACTGGTCCCCCGAGCAGAGCAGCCCCTCCCTCGCTTCCGGAAGGGCTTTCCGGGCACATTGCAGCAGAACCGGATCGCTTTCGAAATACGGCGGCATCCCTTCCACTTGTCCAAACCTGTTGCCGAAACCGCACCATACGTCGTGATATGCCGTGCGGGACACCGTCACTGTTTCTCCTTCGAGAAGTCCCTCAACGAAAGTCCCGGCAACTCCTATGGACAAAATGCAATCCGGCGCGAAGTCCGTAATGAGCCTTTCCGCGCTGACAGCGGCATTCACCTTGCCTATCCCGGAAAGAACGCAGCGTATGTCACCGCCTTCCGGGAACTCACGCTGCAACAGTGCGAGTTCCTCCTTCATCGCGCAAACTATCCCTACTTTTTTCATTTTCCCCTGCAATATAACGAATAATATCGGAAATTCACCTACCTTCAAGCGCGGAAGCCATTGATACGGCATCCGGTTTCTCGCCCGTGAACAAGCTGTACCCCTCGACCGCCTGACGCAACATCCATTCCCGCCCGTGGACATAGCGTCCTATTCCCGGCTCGGATAAAAGCGCCGGAGTCCTGTAATTGGCCTCAAGCAGAACAGGACAGCGGATTCCTGTGATTTCCCCGATAAGGAAGGGGATGGTATATATGACTATTTCCGAAGTGCGGGCCAGATTCCGGACTTCAGACAACGGCCGTATGCCATTTGCCTTGTCCGTGCTGCGGTTGCAGACGACCGGGTCGAATCCTGCATCTTCCGCAGCCGCCAGAGCGGCCTTTCCGGCGCCACCGAAACCGACAATCAAGGCTTTCCCACGTGGCGCATCGCCGAAGACTTCCCCAAGCAGCCGCCGCACACCCAGATAATCGGAATTATAAGCGCAAATTCCGTCGGAACGCTTGACCAGAAGATTGGTCGCCCCTATCCTGCGGCATTCTCCGCTCAGTACGTCGGCCCGCCCGCAAGCCGTTTCCTTGTACGGAGCGGTGACGTTCACTCCGTCATAGCGTTCGAGGAATATTTTCCAGGCCGAATCGAAGGACGGCTCCTCTACAAGGTCATACGACCATCTTCCACCATATGCAAGGCGGAACATCAGCGGGCTGAGCGAGCCCGCTACGGGATATCCTATCAGAGCATATCTTTTCATAGGCGCTGCCTCACGGCTTCAAAAAGGAGTATGGCCGCCGACACGCTCGCATTGAGCGAATCGAGATTGCCCAGCATCGGAATCCGCACGTGGGCATCAGCGGCATCCCTCCATATGTCGGTCAATCCCGAGGCTTCGTTTCCTATGACTATGGCGGTGCCGCTCTTCATATCCGCGTCGTAATAGAGTTCAGAATCCTGAAGTTGGGCGGTAAGTATCCTCACCCCCCTTTCTTTAAGAAATGCTGTCGCCTCCTCAGAGGTGCAGCAGACTGTGGGGACGGTGAACACAGCCCCTATGCTGGCGCGTATGAGATTGGGATTGTACAAATCCGTGGGAGAATCACATATGAGGACCGCATCCGCCCCAGCCGCATCGGCGCTCCGCAGTACCGCTCCGAGATTGCCGGGCTTTTCCACCCCTTCCAGCACCGCTATCAACGGTGAAGGTTTCAGAGTGAGCGTATCGAGCCTGCGCTCTTTCCATTTCATTTCGGCCATCACCCCTTCTGTTCCTCCCCTATATGCCACTCTGGCATAAATTTCAGGCGTTATTTCGACGATTCTTGCACGTGAGCCATATATCCATTCCGCCGCCGCAGCATCGGCACGCCCCAATATGGACGGACAGACGAATATGGTATCCGGCTCGAATCCCGAATCCAGGCAATGCCTGGTCTCGCGTACGCCTTCCACTACAAAAAGCGCTTTTTCCCGCCTCAGTCCCGATTTCTCCTGAAGTGCGAGAAGTTCCTTGATTTTAGGGTTCTGCAAGGATGTGACCGCCTCTATCCTCATTGCGGTCTCATTGCCGTCTCAGGCTTCATCTGAGGGAAGAAAAGCACGTCCTGTATGCTCGGCTGGTTTGTCATGAACATAGTGAGTCTGTCGATGCCCATTCCGAGTCCGGAAGTAGGCGGCATGCCATATTCCAGGGCCCGGACGAAATCCATATCGATGAACATCGCCTCGTCATCTCCCTTGCTCTTGAGTCTCGCCTGCTCCTGAAAACGCTCCAACTGATCAACCGGGTCGTTGAGTTCGCTGTACGCGTTGGCCAGTTCCTTGCCGCATACGAACAGTTCGAATCGTTCGGTAAGAGTCGGATCGTTGCGGTGGCGCTTGGTAAGCGGGGACATTTCCACGGGATAATCCGTGATGAAAGTCGGCTGTATCAGGTTCTTTTCACAGTATTCTCCGAAGATGGCGTCTATGAGCTTGCCTTTCCCCATCGACGGTTCGGTCTCGACATGCAGCCGGCTGCAGGTCTGTCGGAGTTCGTCTTCAGACATACCCCTGACATCCACTCCGGCATATTCCTTTATGGCGTCCAGTATGGGAAGACGACGGTATCCCGCCTTGAATTCCACGGTATGGCAGCCTATCGTAGCGCTGGTGCCGCCGTTGACGCTGATGCATATTCTCTCCAGCATATTCTCGACGAATTCCATCATCCAGTTGTAATCCTTGTAGGCCACGTATATCTCCATACAGGTAAACTCCGGATTATGGGTCTTGTCCATACCTTCGTTGCGGAAATCCTTCGCAAATTCGTACACTCCCTGATATCCTCCGACTATGAGCCTCTTCAGATAAAGTTCGTTGGCCACTCTCATATACAGGTCGATGTCCAGCGCATTGTGATGGGTGACGAACGGGCGGGCGGACGCTCCTCCCGGGATGCCCTGGAGTATCGGCGTCTCGACTTCAAGGCAGCCGGCCTCGTTGAAATACTCGCGCATCGTGGATATGATTCTGGCTCTCTTAATGAACGTCTCGCGCACCTGGGGATTGACAATGAGATCAACGTATCTCTGGCGGTAACGCAGTTCGGGGTCGGCGAAAGCGTCGAACACTTTTCCGTCCTGCTCTTTCACGATGGGAAGCACCCTCAGCGACTTGCTCAGAAGGGTGAGTTCTTTTGCGTGAATGCTCAACTGTCCAGTCTGCGTATAGAAGGCGAATCCCTTGATGCCTATGATGTCCCCTATGTCGAGAAGTTTCTTGAACACCGTGTTGTACATTGTCTTGTCCTCTCCCGGACAAATCTCGTCACGCTTGACGTACACCTGAATCCTCCCCGTATGGTCCTGCAGTTCAATGAAGGATGCGGCACCCATTATCCTCCGGCTCATTATCCTTCCCGCGATGCATACGTCGGAGAAATTGCCCTTGCTTTCATCGAATTCTGCCGCTACGCGTCCCGCCGTGGCGTTGACCGGGTATAACTGCGCCGGATAGGGCTCTATCCCCAACTCCCGGAGACGCGCAAGTGACTCGCGCCTCTGGGCCTCCTGCTCGCTGTATTCTACGTTGCTCATATCACAATGTTTGTTATATCGTACAAAAATACTACTTAAATTTGAATATTTGAAATCTTTGGGGTATCTTCGTATGATTATGAACAAGGAATGCAAATGGCGCCCGAAAGAGCCGGCCGACCCCTCGAAAGTATCGAGACTCTCCGCCGAACTCGGCATCGACCGTGTACTGGCAGAACTGCTCGTGAGACGCGGTGTCGAGACTTTCGAGCAGGCCAGAGCATTCTTCCGCCCCGATTTGAAAGACCTGCACGACCCTTTCCTGATGAAGGATATGGACCTCGCCGTAGAGAGGGTGCACAAGGCCGTCACTTCGAAGGAGAAGATTCTCGTATATGGCGATTATGACGTTGACGGCACCACCGCCGTCGCTCTGGTATATTCATTCCTTCAAAGGTTCACCCGGGACATCGGTTTCTATGTCCCGGACAGATATGACGAAGGCTACGGCGTCTCCGCCAAAGGCATAGACTGGGCGGCCAAGAACGGCTACGGGCTCATAATCACTCTCGACTGCGGGATAAAGGCACTTGAAAAGGTCGAATACGCGAAGAAAAAAGGCATAGACGTGATTGTCTGCGACCACCACCTCCCCGAAGATTCCCTTCCGGGGGCAGTGGCGGTACTCGATCCCAAGAGGGAAGACTGTCACTATCCTTTCGACGATCTGTCGGGCTGCGGCGTCGGGTTCAAACTGGTACAGGCCTATTCGCAGAGATACGGCATCTCCTTCGACAGCCTGCTGCCTCTTCTTGACCTGCTGGTGGTGAGCATCTCGTCGGACCTTGTCTCGATGACCGGTGAAAACCGCCTGCTCGCCCATTTCGGACTCAAAGTACTGAACGAGAGTCCCAGAGAGGGCCTGAAAGCCATAATAGGGCTTTCGATGCTGGAGCAGGGGCACGTCACGGTCGATGACATCGTATTCAAGATAGGTCCGCGCATCAATGCGGCCGGGCGTATGGAAAGCGGCAGCCTTTCCGTAGAACTGCTCACCGCCACTGAAAGCGAAGAGGCGATGCTGATTGCAAAGAAGATAAACGACAGCAACAACGAACGCAAGAGCATAGATCGGGAAATCACGCAGGAAGCTCTGGAAATGGTGCAGGACGGCCGATGTCTCGCCAGCGAGAACGCCATAGTCGTTTACAACCCGTCCTGGAACAAGGGGGTAGTGGGCATCGTGGCTTCCAGGCTTGTCGAAGCATTCTACAAGCCCACCGTCGTACTGACCAGTTCGAACGGATTCGTGACAGGTTCCGCCAGAAGCGTGGCCGGTTTCGACCTGTACAGCAGCATAGAGCAGTGCTCCGACCTGCTTGAGAACTTCGGAGGACACGTATATGCCGCAGGGCTCACGTTGAGGGAAGACAATCTCAAGGAATTCGCCGTAAGGATGGACAGATTCATCGCGGGAAAGATAACTGACGAGATGCTGACCCCCGTGGTGGAAATTGATGCGCAGCTCAATTTCTCGCAGATAACGCCGAAGTTCTTCAGGCTGCTGAAGCAGTTCCAGCCTTTCGGACCCGGCAACAACAACCCCGTATTCATGACGGAAAACGTCTATGACGCCGGATTCGGACGGAAGGTCGGAGCGGGCGGAGTCCATATGAAACTGGACCTTATACAAGAATCCCAGCCTTATCACAGGATAGCCACCATCGCCTTCAATATGGCGGATTGCTACGACTACATCAAGGCTGGGAATCCTTTCGACGTATGTTACTCCATAGTGGAGAACTACTACCGGGGGGCGTCAAGCATCCAACTCAGGATGAAAGACTTTCACGAGCGGCAGGATATTATCTGAAACCGGTTGCGGCTAGAACGGGAGATCGTCTTCGGGGGCGTCTTCCGCAGGAGCGGCGGCAGGTGCCGGGGCAGGCTGCTGCGGAGCGGGTCTCTGCGGTTCGTACGAAGGTCTGGGAGTCTCCCCTCCGGACACTGCGGAACCCGATGCGGGATTGTCCCCCCTACGTCCGAGGAGCTGTATGTTGGACGCGACAATCTCGGTCATATACTTCTTGTTGTTGCTCGCATCCGTCCAGGACCTGGTCCTGATACGGCCCTCGATGAACACCTGGGTGCCCTTTCGGATATAGTTTTCGGAAAGGTCGGCGAGGTTGCCGAAAGCGACTATGTTGTGCCATTCCGCAGATTCCTTCATCTGACCGCTCTGGTCACGGTATCTGTCCGTAGTGGCGAGGGTGTATTGGGCTACTTTCGAATTGGAATTCCCGCGGTTGGCTCCTCCGTCGAGATAACGGACTTCCGGATCTCGCCCGACATTGCCGATAAGCATTACTTTATTGAGTGACATAACTTTATGGTATTTTGATTTTAATTGTCATTCGCCGGCAGACACGGACTTGATGTTGGGAAGTTCGAGCCCGTAGCCCTTCTTCTTGTCCTCAATCTTAAGGAATATGCTGAAAGTCAGGGCCAGCGCTCCGAAACTCGAGAACACGATCATCGGTATGATATAACCGCCTGTCGTCGCACGCAGAGAGCCTATGAGCATAGGCACGAAACACAGGCCTATGTTCTGCACCCAGAAGATGAGGCAGTAGGCGGAGCCTAAAATTTTCTCGTCAATTATTTTCGGCACCGAAGGCCAGAGAGCGGCGGGAACGAGGGAGAAGCTGACTCCGAGAATCACTATCAACGTGACGGCGAACCACTTGTAGGGCAGTATCGGAAGCAAGAAAGCGAAACTGAGATGGCAGGCAATCATTATTAGCGAGCCCACCATAAGCATAGTGGCCCCCTTGCCTTTCCTGTCCAGGAAGATGCCCAGAAGAGGTGTCAATCCTATGGCCAGAAGCGGGAAGCAGCTGAACAGCCGCGCAGCCGTGGTGGCATCGACCTTGAGTGTCTCTTCCAGGAAATTGGGCGCGTAACGCTGGAACGGGAAGATGGCGCTGTAGTAAAGCACACAGAGCAGAGCCACAATCCAGAACATCTTGCTCCTGAAAATCGCACCGAGATCCGAAATATGGAATTCATCTTCGGGGGACTTCTCCTCCGTGGCAAGACCCGCCTGAACAAGCTGCGAGTCGAACTTCCTGTCCAGAAATCCGAAAATTATGAAATTGATCAGGCCTATGCACAGCAGAGCGCCGCAGAAACCGAGCGGGGCAAGTATCGAGCCACCGCAAGCATTGGAGATGACGGGAGCTATCCACATAACGGCGAAAACGCCCACACGGGCCACCGCCATCTCAAGCCCCATGGCAAGAGCCATTTCCTTGCCTTTGAACCACTTGGCAAGAATCTTGGAAACGTTGGTGCCTTCCATTTCGCAACCGCATCCGAAAATCATAAAACCAAGCGACGCCATCTTGGCATTTGCCGGCATTTCAGGCCACCAGGAACCGAGCCACCGGTACAGTTCCGTGGTGGAGAACCAGTCGCTGATACCTATGAACTTGACGGCGGCGCCGACCACCATCATAGAAGCCGAAAGCACTCCCGAAAAGCGTACTCCGAGTTTGTCCAGAATGACGCCCGCGATTATGAGGAATCCGCAGACGTTCACTATGTATTCGGAAGCGGCATACTTCCCGAACACTGCGCTGTCCCACCCGAGGGAAGTCTCCACCAGAGACTTCAAAGGAGACATCACATCCACGAACATATAGGCGAAGAACATCATCAACGCCACCAGAATGAGCACCGACCACCTTGCAAGCGGTTTGTCATTCATCAACCGAATCACTTTTTCCGACATATCGTCTCAATTAGGAACGGCAATTTAATCATTTTTTTTATTCTTTTGGAACATTGTGCTAATTTTGCGGAATATGAGCAGAATTCTGGACGGCATCAACTCGCCTGAAGACATAAAGCGGCTTGACGCGGAAGAGTTGAAGGAACTGTGTTCCGAAATCCGCGCCCATATGGTGGACTGCTGTTCGCGCAATCCGGGGCACCTTGCTTCAAGCCTTGGGGCCGTCGAACTGATAACCGGGCTTCATTACGTGTTCGACGCCCCGAAAGACAAGATTGTCTTCGACGTGGGACATCAGGCCTACGCCCACAAGATACTCACGGGACGGCGCGACGCATTCCGCTCCATACGGACAAAAGACGGAATCAGCGGCTTCCCAAAAATGGACGAAAGCGTTTATGACGCGTTCGGCGTAGGACACGCGTCAACGTCCGTTTCCGCCGCATTAGGACTCGCCCAAGCAGCCGCACTGAGCGGAAGCGGCGCAAAGGTCGTGGCCCTCATAGGTGACGGGGCGCTTACCGGAGGGCTCGCCTTCGAAGGTCTGAACAATGCCGGAGACAGCGACACCGACATCCTGATAATCCTCAACGACAACAACGAATCCATAGGTCCCAATACGGGAGGTCTCCACAACTATTTGCTGGCAATCTCGTCCAACCCCGCATACAACCGCTTCAAGGACAGCGTCTGGCATCATCTAGGCGCCACCCCCGCAAGAAATTTTCTACAGCGGTGGCTGAAATCGTTCAAATCTTTTCTCGTCAAGAAAACCGGGGGAGACCTTTTCGAAAGTTTCGGTTTCAGATATTTCGGCCCGATAGACGGGAATGACATCGGACAGGTCGTACGCTCGCTCCGCAAACTGAAAGACCTGAGAGGACCGAGGATTCTTCACTGCATAACCGTCAAGGGGAAAGGCTATCCTGCTGCGGAGGCGGATCCGGAAATCTGGCACGCCCCCGGACGTTTCGTTCCTGAAAGCGGGGAACGCATACCCGTCCACTACAGCGCCTCACGCTATCAGGACGTGTTCGGGACCATATTATGCGATCTGGCTGCAAAGGATCCGAAAATCGTCGGAATCACCCCGGCGATGGCCTCGGGATGCGGAATGGTTTCTTTCGCCAAAGCCTTCCCCGAAAGATTTTTCGACGTCGGCATCGAAGAGGAACACGCCGTCACATTCTCGGCCGGTCTCGCCGCAGGAGGGATGAAGCCGTTCTGCAACATCTATTCCGCCTTTTCCCAGAGAGCCTATGACCAGATTATTCACGACGTGGCCCTCCAGCGGTTGCCCGTAGTAATCTGCCTCGACCGGGCCGGACTTGTGGGAGAGGACGGGGCCACCCACCACGGCGCATTCGACCTGGCCGCATACCGGAGCATCCCGAACACTGTCATCATCGCCCCCCGCAACGAGACGGAACTGAAAAACGCGCTTTACACCGGAAGTCTGATAAAAGAAGGCCCATATATTATAAGGTATCCGAGGGGGATGGGAGAAGGCGCGGACTGGAAGAACGCGAAGTACACCGCGCTCGTACCGGGCAAAGGCGAAAAACTGCGTAATGGGAAAGACGTCGCGATACTCTGCCTGGGTCCCCTTGCATCAAACGCGCTGGATGCCGCAGAAGCGCTTGCCGCCGAGGGCTCCACTTCTCCTGCGGTCTATGATATGAGGTACCTGAAACCTTTGGATTCGGACATATTGGAAGAAGTATGCCGTACGTGCAGGACCGTTGTCACGCTGGAAGACGGATGCCTGAAGGGTGGACTGCTCGGGGCCGTCGCGGAATATGCCGCCAGCCACGCTCCGGGAGTAAGAGTTCTGGGGATAGGCATTCCCGACAGGTTCATCCCGCACGGGAAACAGGGGGAAGAAAGGGAAGAATGCGGTATGGATGCGGAGAGTATTGCCGGAAAAATCAAAAATTTGCGATAAAGTGCTTGCACAATCAGAATTAATATCTATCTTTGCAGTCCTTTGTCAAGAAGGGCATTGACATACGCCGATGTAGCTCAGTTGGCCAGAGCACGTGATTTGTAATCTCGGGGTCGGGGGT
>JAKSKB010000100.1 GCA_024401975.1 Bacteroidales bacterium
AGCCTTGACCACAGGCCCGAAGCCACAGCTCGCGCGAGTGTTCATCAACCTTCTCGGAAATGCCATACAGGCAGTCTCGCACAATGACGAGAAGAAGATTCTGGTTTCGCTCCGCAAGAGTGTACGTGAGGGATTCTATGACATAGTATTCGAAGACAACGGCAGCGGTGTGGCCGAAGAGAATCTCGATAAGCTGTTCACTCCCAATTTTACCACGAAATCCGGAGGCACCGGTCTGGGACTGGCCATAAGCAAGAGTGTCCTCGACAAGTGCGGGGCCACTATCTCATACTCCCGTTCGTTCAGTCTGGGAGGTGCCTGCTTCACTGTGACCTATCCTATTTCTGACGAATGTAAATCTGAACAGGACAGCCTTTGAAATCGAACTGCGCCCTCAACCGGTTCTCAAGGAAACGCTTGTAGGGCTCCTTGACATACTGGGGAAGATTGCAGAAGAACGCGAATGCCGGGAACTTTACCGGCAGTTGGGTGATGTACTTTATCTTTACGTACTTTCCTTTCCAAGCGGGCGGCGGAGTCTCTTCCACGATTGGAAGAAGGGCTTCGTTGAGGCTGGCTGTCGGAATCTTTTTCGTATAATTGGAATATACGTCCGCTGCGGCATTCAGAACGTCCATTATGCGCTGCATCTTCGTCACGGATGTGAACACTATCGGAATGTCGTCGAAAGGCGCGATGCGGCTGCGCAGCGAAGTTTCATACTCCTTGAGCGTATTGTTGTCCTTTATGAAAAGGTCCCACTTGTTGACCACCATCACGCATCCCTTCCTGTTTTTCCTGATGAGGTTGAGAATGTTCATATCCTGCGCCTCCATCCCGAGGGTTGCATCAATCATAAGTATGCATACGTCCGAATGCTCTATGGCCTTGATGGAGCGCATCACCGAATAGAATTCAAGATCTTCGCGTACCTTGCCTCGCCGTCTCATCCCTGCAGTATCTACAAGTATGAACTCGTGCCCGAATTTGTTGTAATGGGAAGATATGCTGTCCCTCGTAGTCCCCGCCACGGGGGTCACGATATTCCTCTCTTCGCCGAGCAGGGCGTTGGTCAGCGAGGATTTCCCTACATTCGGCCTGCCCACTATGGCTATGTGCGGGAGGTCTGCATAGGGGTCGGCCGTGTCGGAATCCGGTGGTAGCACACGCACTATCTCGTCAAGCAAATCTCCCGTACCGCTCCCGTTGGCCGCCGATATGCTCCATATCTCACCGAGCCCGAGGGAATAGAACTGATAACTGTCGAATAACTTGTCTCCTGTATCCACCTTGTTGACGCACAGGACGACAGGTTTGCGCGAACGCCTCAGGATATCGGCGATTTCCGCATCGTAATCGGTTATGCCTGTGGCGGCCTCCACCATGAAAAGCACGGTATCCGATTCGTCTATCGCTATCTCCACCTGCCGGCGTATCGCTGACTCGAACACGTCTTCCGAGTTGGTGGTGTACCCTCCGGTATCAACGACCGAAAATTCGTGGCCGCACCACTCGCATCTGCCGTAATGCCGGTCGCGGGTCACTCCGGCGGTGTCATCGACTATGGCCTTGCGCATGCCGACGAGGCGGTTGAACAGCGTTGACTTACCTACATTCGGTCTCCCGACAATTGCTACAAGACTCATTGCAATTCAATTTTTTTCTTTCATTTTTCCGTGACGGAGCGTCATCGTCCTCCTGGCTGGCGCACCTGATACCCCTCTTCTTCATTTCTTCGTTTTCCCCCACCTCATATTCGGGGAATTTCCCGTTTTTGCGGAAAATCACGTTGAAGCACATCCCGAACACTCCGAGCCCTATGAGTATGGCAGCGGCGAAGAAGGTTTTCATCGTACTCAGAATAAGAATTCGGTGCTGATGGGCTCGTAATTGTACACCTTGTCGATAATGGAAGCGAACACTTCAGCCATCGAAACGACTGTAATCTTCCCGGTATCCACCGATTCGTCAACCCTGAGAGGGATGGTGTCGGTGATTATCACTTCCGAAATAGGTGAGGCGTTGATACGCTCGAGTGCTTTGCCTGAGAGTATCCCGTGCGTGGCGCAGGCGCGAACCGAACGGGCCCCCTTCTCCATAAGTACTTCAGCTGCCTTGCACAAGGTCCCTGCCGTGTCTATCATATCATCGATGATGACCACGTCCCTGTCTGTGACTTCGCCTATGGCGGTGATGGAGGCGACGACATTGGCCTTCTCGCGGGATTTGTGGCATATCACCACCGGACAGGCGAGAGCCTTGGCATAAGCGTTGGCCCTCTTGGCCCCACCCATATCGGGCGCGGCTATCGACAGGTTCTCAAGACCGAGCGACTGAATATAGGGGAGGAACACCTTGCTGGCATAGACGTGGTCCACGGGAATGTCGAAGAATCCTTGTATCTGAGCCGCGTGCAGGTCGCAGGTCATCACCCTGTCAACTCCGGCCGCCCTCAACAGGTTGGCAACGAGTTTTGCACCGATGGAGACGCGCGGGCGGTCCTTCCTGTCCTGGCGGGCCCACCCGAAATACGGAATCACGGCAATCACCTTGTCCGCCGAAGCTCTCTTGGCCGCGTCAATCATCAGAAGCAGTTCCATAATGTTCTCTGCGGGAGGGAAAGTGGACTGGAGAATGAATACGGTGGCTCCGCGGACACTCTCCGTATATGCCGGCTGGAATTCCCCGTCACTGAAAGAGGTCACTTCGGAAAGGCCCAGATGATGTTTGGGCTCGTCGCGGTGAAGATAATTGAGTGAATCGATGACTTTCGAGGCGAAGTCCTTGGAGGCTCTGCAGGCGAACAACTCCATTCTATGCTCTTTTACCATAATCAGATGTTATTTAATATCGTTTCAATGTAGTTCAGAATGTCTTCTTTGCCCTTTCCGGTCTCGGAGGAGCTTTCGAATGACTTCGGAAGTTCCTTCCACGTCTGCGAAAGCGCCCTTTCATTCGCATCCATCTGTCTTTTCAACGCATTGGGTCCCTGCTTGTCGCATTTGGTGTATATGATGGCGAAAGGAATCCCCGCCTCCCCGAGACTGTTGATGAAATCCATATCGATGCGTCCTATGTCGTGCCTTGAATCGACCAGCACGAACAGCATCGCCATCTCTTCCGAATGGAGGATGTAGTCGTTTATGATTCTGATGAGTTCTTCACGTCCTTTCTGTGACAAACGGGCATATCCGTACCCCGGAAGGTCCACGATGTACCAGCTGTCGTTTATCAGAAAATGGTTCACCAGTCTGGTCTTTCCGGGTGTACCTGACGTCATCGCGAGTCTGCGGTTTCCGCACAGCATATTGACGAGCGAAGATTTTCCCACGTTGGAGCGCCCTATGAATGCGAACTCGGGCAACTTCTGTCCGGGTTTCTGCGACACTCTTGTACTGCTGCCCGCGAAACGGGCCTGGGAGATTTTCATCTTGACTCTGAAATCAGAGTGCAAACTTACATAAAATCTTTCGATTTTACGCCCGTTTATATAAAAATCAAGAC
>JAKSKB010000101.1 GCA_024401975.1 Bacteroidales bacterium
GATTGACGATCTCGTTCAGACCCTCTCCAAGGCTCTTGATGGCTGGAGCGATATGGTCGCCGAGGATGAAGAAGTTGACGAAATAGACTACCAACTGGCCGAAGATGATGGCGAACTGGTTGCACGAAACCAATTTGCCCCTCTTCCCCGCGGGAGCGATTTCGGCAATGTACATAGGGCATATGGCAGATGCCAATCCGACACCTATGCCGCCCAGAATCCTATAAAGGTTGAAGACTACAAGAAGATTGAACGACGGTTCTCCCTTATGAAAAAAAAGGAATTCCGGGCAATAGGAGCCAAGCGCAGAAAGAAAGAAGCAGATACCGGCGACGAAAAGGCTTCTCTTTCTTCCCAACCGTGTTGACAACAGCCCCGACAGGACACTGCCGAGAATACATCCTATCAGAGCGCTTGACGCTGTAACGCCGTGAAGGAAATCGGTATATGTGAAATCCTCCGCACTCATAAAGAATGCCTGAAGCCCGCTTTCCGCTCCGGAAATGACTGCGGTGTCATATCCGAACAGAAGCCCGCCTATGATTGCCACGAGAACAATCGAATACAGATATGCTCTTGATCCGTTTTCCTCTTTTGCCATAATTCTAGATGTACATATTCACAATGGATTCGTAGAGTTCCTGCCTGCCTGATTTCTGGGCGGGTTCTCCGTTTGAGCGCGCATAATCGGCGGCTTCCTGGAGCGTCATCTCGCCGTCTTCGAATTTCTTCCCCGGGCCGGAATCATAGGATGAATAGCGTTCCTTCACCATAGCGGGGATTTCCGATTTTTCAAGGATGTCGGCAGCCGCAAGAAGAGCTCTTGCCATAACGTCCATTCCGCTGATGTGGGCAATGAAGATGTCCTCAAGGTCTGTCGAATTTCTTCTTGTCTTGGCATCGAAATTCATTCCGCCCACAAGACCTCCGTTGCGCAGAATGACCATCATAGCCTGGGTGAGTTCATATACGTCGACTGGGAACTGGTCGGTATCCCACCCGTTCTGATAGTCCCCGCGGTTGGCATCGACGGAGCCCAGAAGACCGGCGTCTGCCGCGCATTGGAGTTCGTGCTCAAAAGTATGTCCTGCCAGCGTGGCGTGGTTGACCTCGATATTGACCTTGAAGTCCTTGTCGAGTCCGTTGGCCTTGAGGAATCCGATAACGGTTTCGGTGTCGGCATCATATTGGTGCTTCATAGGCTCCATCGGCTTGGGTTCGATGAGGAAGGTACCCTTGAATCCCTTGCTTCTGGCATAGTCACGGGCCATCTTCAGCATTGTGGCCAAATGGGCCTTTTCTCTCTTCATGTCCGTGTTCAGCAGAGTCTGATAACCCTCGCGTCCGCCCCAGAACACGTAGCATTCACCGCCCAAGGCGATGGTGGCGTCAATAGAGTTCTTTATCTGAAGCATTGCCCTTGCGGCGGCATCGAAATCGGGATTGGTGGATGCTCCGTTCATATATCTCTTGTGCCCGAACACATTGGCTGTGCCCCATAACAGTTTGATGGATGAGCCTTCCATCTTCTGCTTAGCGTAAGTGACGATTTCCTTGAGGTTGGCTTCATACTCTGCGGCTGAGGCTGCCTCGTCAATCAAATCGACATCGTGAAAACAGAAATACTCGATTCCGAGTTTTTCCATAATCTCGAATCCGGCATCCATCTTGTTTTTTGCGGCTTCAATCGGAGTCTCCCCCTTTTTCCACGGGAAAGTTTTGGTACCGGGGCCGAACTGGTCGCTGCCGTCGGCACCAAGGGTGTGCCACCAAGCCATAGCGAATCTGAGCCAGTCCTTCATCTTGCGTCCCATTACTGTCTGTTCGGGATTGTAATAATGAAAGGCGAGAGGATTCCTGCTGTCCTTTCCTTCGAAACGGATTTTCCCTATTCCGGGGAAATATTCTTTTGTTGCCATAATTATTGATTTATTGGGTTATTGCTTTATTCAGTTCATCCGTCCATCTGCCATAAGCATCTTCCAGCGGTGACTTCCAGGAAATCTCGGGTGTCACCCGTGCCACGGTGTCAAGGTTTGCGAAGGCTTCTTCGGGGCTTCGGTAGAATCCCGCTCCGAGGGCTGCGCCCCTTGCCGCACCAAGAGATCCGTCGGTATTGTAAAGTTCGATTGAGGATCCGCAGAGTGTGGACAATGTCCGGCAGAACAGACGGCTCTTGAACAAATTGGCATCACCGGCCCTGATGACACGAAGGTCGAGGCCCAGGCTCTTCATTATTCTGATTCCGTATAGGAACGAAAACGCTATTCCTTCCTGGGTTGCGCGTAGCAGATGGGGCGTGGAATGTCTTACCAGGTCCAGTCCGCAGATTCCGGAGCCCACAATCCTGTTGCAGAGAACACGCTCGGCACCATTGCCGAAAGGTATTACGGTGAGGCCGTCAGAGCCTGCAGGTGCATCTTCCGCAAGTTCATTCATTTGAGGATATGAGAGACCTGTGCCGAAATTGCGGCGCATCCAGGAATACATGATGCCGGTCCCGTTGATGCAGAGCAGAACGCCGAGACGCGGTGCTTCCGCAGTGTGGTTGACGTGGAGAAAAGTATTGACTCGTGAACGGGAATCTGCCTTGGGCAAATCGGTGACCCCGTACACAACCCCGCTTGTCCCCGCTGTGGCTGCAACCTCTCCCGGGTTGAGCACGTTCAGGGAAAAAGCATTGTTCGGCTGGTCGCCCGCCCTGTAGCAGACAGGAGTGCCTTTCGGGATACCCAGAAGGGACTCAATCTCTCCGCTCGTACGGCACTGCTCTCCGATGGAAGGAACCACGCGGGCGAATTTGTCGGACCCGATACCGAAATATTCAGCCACAAAGTCGGCGCGGCGGTTATGGGAGAAGTCCCATAGTATGCCTTCGGAAAGTCCTGTGCCGGTAGTGGTGATGTCGCCCGAAAACTTATATGCAATGTAATCTCCGGGGAGCATAAACACTTTTGTTTCGGCATACAGCCCGGGTTCGTTGCGTCTGACCCAGGCCAGTTTTGAGGCGGTGAAGTTGCCTGGAGAATTCAGAAGCTCCAACATACATCTGTCGTATCCTATTCCTTCGAGCGCTTCTGCGCCTATGTCCACAGCCCTGGAATCGCACCATATTATGGCGTTACGTACCGGTCTGCCGTCCTTGTCGAGGCAGACTAGACCGTGCATCTGATAAGTTATTCCGATTGTTGTCACGTCTTTCAGATTGTGAGTCGAGGCAATGTGACGGATGCCGTCGCACAGATACTTCCACCACGATTCGGGATTCTGCTCCGCCCATCCCTTCCGCAACGAGATAATGGGAGCTTCCTTTTCCGGATTGGTCGAAGATGCCACACAAGCGCCCGTTCCGATGTCAAGAAGCGACACTTTAACCGAAGACGTGCCTATGTCAATTCCAAGCGAGTACATAAATGTTATATTCTGATATCTATCGACTGGAGGTCCTCGTCTCTGGAAGAGCCGCCGTACA
>JAKSKB010000102.1 GCA_024401975.1 Bacteroidales bacterium
GAATCAGCAGCTCCAGGCACCGTTACCGCTGAATACCGCTTCAACCAATTCATCGTAGAACATTCCCCTCTTGGCGAGGTCCAGCAGGTTGATGCGGTAGCGCATAAGCTGGGTGAAAGGGACGAGGGACTTCAACTGTTCTCTGGTGACACCGATTTCGGATGGGTCCGAAGGAGCTCCGACAATCTTGAACAGACGCTGCATCTTCTCGAAGGTAAAGACCTGAGCCCGGTATTGCTTCTTCAGTTCAGGCCACTGCTCCTTGACCTTGGTGAGTTGGACGCGCACGCCTTCGGCATCCGCATATTTCACTCCTATAGAATCGTAACCCAGTTTCGGGCTGACGAAATCCTTGAAAAGTTCGAGGGCGCGTTCCCTTTCCTGTTCGAGGGTGGGCCAGGCGGCGACGCACTTGTCCACGTCGAGCCTGGTCAGGTCCATCTTCAGGAATTCATCAAAGAAAGCGCACATCGTAAGAGTGCCTATAGCAACTTGGAATCCGTGAGACTGGAGTTCGCCCTTGTAACGGTGTCCCGTCATATCGAGATAATGGCTGAAAAGATGGTCCGTGCAGGAAGCCGGGCGGCTGGACCTCGCTATCTGCATCGCTATTCCGCTGAGGGTGAGTCCGATGAAAAGGTCCGAGATGGCATCCCTGTCTCCGGCCGCGACGCCTTCGGGGTCGGACAGAATCCCATCCAGAACATCCTGGAGAACGTGCCAGGCCTCCGGAACTATAGGCTCTGTGCCGAACAGGTCAGCAATCATCCATTCCGCCCCGCAGGGAATCTTTGCGGCGAGGTCGGCAAAGCCTGCAGCCGTCATCTCTTTCGGCGCTGCGGCTATCACGGACGCATCGGCTACGATTGCGAGAGGCGCGGGGCATTCGAATGTCTGCTTGAGTCCCTGATACGAGATGGATGCTCCGAATGAAGAATAGCCGTCAACGGAAGCCGCAGTCGGAACGCACAGATAGGACTGACCCAGATGGTGTGAACTGAGCTTGCAGAGATCGTTTATCACACCCGAGCCGACTGCCACGGCAATTGCTCCGGAAAACTTTATCTGGGCTTCAACCATCTCTACGTAAGGCCATTCGGCGTGAAAATGCTCGTCCGGAATCAGGAAACTGGCCGTGTCTATTCCGGCTTCTGTCATATTGGCAAACACTTCTTCGCCGGCAGCCTTCCAGGTATTGCAATCAGCGATTATTATGGCTTTCTGGTCTTTGAAACAGTCCTTGAACACTTCAGGGACGCGAGCCAGCGCACCGTCGGCCATCACGAACACCTTTGTGTCCGTGGCGAGGGCGAGCGCCTTGTTGAGATACTGCTGTGAAATCATTACCTTAAACCTCAATTCCACAACAAATTTAGTAAAAGATTGTCAAACGGTACAAAAAGTAATTTTTCGCCATATCCGATGCCTCCGGCACAGTCTTGTCTATCTGTGCTAAAATTTGAGATATATCTGTTATTATTCCATTTTAATCCGGCATTTCAAACACGGTTTTATCAGTACCTTTGCCTTGGCAACTATGCCAACAGAACGAACAAAGAATATGATCAGACATTCCTACAGGCCGTTGTGCCTGATTGTGCTGGCGGCACTCATCGCGTCTTGCTCATCCGCCCCCAAGGTTAAATCCCTTGACCAGCTTCTCCCTCTCTTCACTTCCGCCGACATCCCCGAAGTCGGTGCAGACGAAGACCTCGACATTGGAGGTCCCTTCAGCTGGATGGACTCCACGAAGGTCACTCCCGCAGAGTGGCCCGGAGAAGGCCTTGCACAACACCCTATGCTGCTTGTCGGCGAAGGATACAACCGTATCTGCATCGTCGATGGCGGAGAAGTGGTATGGAAGTTCGACTGCGGACGCGGCTGGGAACTCGATGATATCTGGATGCTTCAGAACGGCGAAATCCTCTTCTCCCGTCAGGCCTGGGCCGCAAAGGTTACACCCGACAAGCGCATCACCTGGCGTTATGACTGCGCCCCCGGCGAAGAGATCCACACGCTGCAACCTATAGGAGACGACCGAGCCATAATGCTCGTCAATGCCTTCCCCGCCCGCGTGGTGATGTTCAACCACAACACAGGTGAGGTAATCTGGGAGAAAGAAATCGAGTTCAATGCCGAGAGAGTACACGGCCAAAGCCGCCGTCTTCGTTACACCTGCGACGGAACCTATCTGCTCTCATACATCAGCGAGAACAAGGTTGTGGAGTTTGACAGCGAATGGAATCCCATCCGTCAGTTCGATGTCCACTGCCCCTGGTCGGCTCTCCGTCTGAGCAACGGCAACACTCTCATCACGCTCGAAAAAGAACGCCGCACCGTCGAACTTGACAAGGACGGAAATACCGTATGGGAAATCAGTCTGGACGAACTGCCTGAACCCTACCGTCTCGCCGGCAGCCAGACCGCAACCCGCCTGAACAATGGCAACACCATACTATGCTCCCGCGGCGACAACGGACGTGCACCTCAGATGGTCGAGGTGACAAAGGACAAGGAAGTCGTGTGGGTGCTAAGCGACTGGCGCTACTTCGGCCCGGTCACCTCAGTGCAGATTCTCTCCGAAGAAGGTCTGTCCGAAGTTCCCGGAGCCCTCGGGAAATAAATCGACTGCAGTCCAAATAATTAATAGTTGTTTTCTTTTAGGAACTGTCTCAGGATGCGGCCCATCTTGGGACTTTTCTTTATGTAGCTACCGTGATCCTCGCCCTGCAGGATTACCAGGCGGGAACCGGGGATGGAATCTGATATGAGGGTGGTATGCTCTACGGAAATCAAATCCTCACTGCCTCCGCATACCAGCACGGGACACTTTATTGCCGAGAGGTCTTCAGGGTCAATCTGTGGCTCGCTGAGCATCATCATTGCAAGCGGGGTGCCCTCTGACAGAATCCATTCCTTGAACTTCTCAAAATCGGGGCCGCAGTCCGGATAGAGATTTGCTCCGCTTACAGCCATAGGGCCGCAGATGCCGGGATGAGCCATCTCCAGCATAAGCAGGATTATTCCTCCGTCGCTCCATCCGTAAAGGACCGGTTTCTCAAGTCCCAATTTGTTGATGAAGCAGTAGGTGTCCTCAACCATATCTGCATAGTGATATTCCTCCAGAGCCGGGTTCGCTCCCTGTCCGCGGGAATCCGGGCTGTATACCCGATAACCCGCCCTTGCCAGTTCCATCGCCTGGGTTCTCATGCTTTTGTGCGACCCTCCGTTCCCGTGGATCAGCACTACCGGTTTCCCGTCCTTGGGACCTCTGGTTACATAATACAAATCCTGTCCGTTCACCTGTATGCTTGCAGGTTCCTCGGGATATTTGGCACACAGGATGGAAAGTGTGGTGAAATAAAAAAATCCACCAATGCCAGCAAAGAATTTCATATTTTTAACTTATTGCAAAAGTCGGAGCAGCCTCCCATCCTGATGTCCTGCCGGGACAGGAAGTCGGTTCATACAA
>JAKSKB010000103.1 GCA_024401975.1 Bacteroidales bacterium
GGGATGACCGTATAGACTTTGGCGGCTATTACGTATCGGATTCATGCACAGGGTTGTACCACTTAACTTACGATATTCCCGACCACCTGTTCTATTTTCATATTTTACTATAGTGCTTGATTTCACGAAGTAATTATTAACTTCGCACAAAAGGAATCATAATGAAATCATTGCACTATAGCTCGAATGCGGCTCTGATTATGTCCATATCAGCTGCAGCGGTGTTGCTGCTGGCGACATTTGGCGCAGTGGCCGCCGAGTCGGGCGCTACTCTGGACGGGAACCGAACCGATTTCGCACAATATGCAGACCCACTGGTAGGCACTGACTTTCACGGGCATACATTTCCGGGCGCGACCTGGCCTTTCGGAATGGTGCAGCTCAGTCCCGATACACGTCAGCGCAGCGGCGACTGGGACGGATGCTCTGGTTATCATTATTCCGATTCCGTAATATACGGATTCTCGCATACCCACCTTAGCGGCACAGGATGCGACGATTTGTGCGATATCCTTCTGATGCCCACTTACCGTGGCAAATGGAACTGTGCCTCCGGCTTCTCCCACGACCGTGAGCATGCCTCTCCCGGATACTATGAAGTCTATCTCGACAAGCCCAAGGTAGAAGCCAGGCTTTCAGTCGGGCGCAGGAGCGGGTATCACCAATACACCTTCACGAGGAGAAGGAATGCCAGACCCCAGATTGTTCTGGACCTCCTCCATCGCGATTATGTCCTCGAATCCTCCATAGAGCAAGCCGGCCCCCGGGCCATCTGCGGCTGCCGTATATCGAAAAGCTGGGCGTCCAAGCAAAACCTCTACTATTGGATTGAATTCGACCGGGACATTACCTCCCTCAAAAGAGGAAAGAAGGGTGCGCTTCTGTCCTTCAGAAAAACTGGAAATAATATTTTGAATGTCCGCGTCGGTATCTCCTCGGTGAGCACCGATGCCGCACGTGAAAATCTTTTGAGTGACGGCCTGGCCGATATGAACGAAGCGAAAATTGCCTCCAGGGAGGCATGGAATGCATATCTAGGGAAGATTGACGTTACTTCAGAGGAGACGGATGTTGAGAAGCTCCGCACTTTCTATTCCGCCCTCTATCATACCGCAATCCATCCCAGCCTGTTCTCCGATGCAGACGGACATTACAGAGGAATGGACGGCGATGTGCATCTGGCGGACGGATTTGAACGCTATCATATCTTCTCGCTTTGGGACACATTCCGAGCGCTTCATCCTCTGTTCACCATCATTGAAAGGGGGAGAACCGTCGATTTCCTAAAGACCTTCCAATGCGTTTATGACGAGTGCGGCCGTCTGCCTATGTGGGAGCTTGCAGCCAACGAGACCAACTGTATGATCGGTTTCAATGCTGTTTCTGTCATTGCGGACGCATTCGCCAAGGGCATCGATGGTGTCGATTACAGCTGTCTCCTCGATGCCATGGTGGAGTCAGCACGTCGTCACGGCTATGGCGTACAGGGCTTCTTCGAAGATGGTGCCGTACTGGGAGAGAAAGAGCACGAGTCAGTCTCGAAGACCCTTGAATATGCGTACAACTCCTGGTGCATCAGTGAGGTGGCACGCGTACTCGGAAGGCAGGATATCGCTGACGAATTCCTCCGATATTCAGCGCAATGGCGCAATATCTTCGATCCATCGACAGGCTTTATGCGGCCGCGGATGAACGGGCGCTGGCTGACCCCGTTCAACCCAAGGGAGGTGAACAATCATTTCACTGAAGCCAATTCGTGGCAATACAGTTTCTTCGTGCCTCAGGACATTGCCGGACATATCGAAGCGCTTGGCGGCAGGGATCTGTACTGCGCGAAGATCGATTCTCTGTTCGAAGCTCCCGAACAGACCGCCGGACGCACGCAGGCCGACATTACCGGTATGATCGGGCAGTATGCCCACGGCAATGAACCAAGCCACCATATCCCTTATCTTTATGTCTATGCCGGCCGGCCTTGGAAGACCCAGCAGCGAGTCCGTCAGATTATGTCGACACTCTATTCTTCCGCGCCTGACGGCCTTTGCGGCAATGAAGACTGCGGTCAGATGTCCGCGTGGTATGTCCTTTCGTCCATCGGCCTCTACAGTGTCACTCCCGGCAGCACTACTGTCGCTCTCGGCTCTCCTGTCTTCCCGTCGATAGACGTACATGTCGACGGCTGCGGCAACCTTCATATTTCTGCCTCGTCTGAATCTGGAGATATTAACGTATATCCTTATGTGTCAAATGTTTCCGTGGGAGGAAAGCCTATCGGACGCTGCTGGATCGACTTCCGCGACATCCTCTCCTGCAATGAAATTTCATTCACGCTGCAGGGGAGTCCCGACTATGATTTCGGCAGCTCCCCGAAATCTCTTCCACCTGCGGATCAAGCCGGTCATATTGTCCCCCTGGCCGCATTTGAGATGGAGAGTGACATAATTATTGATTCGATGCAGGTGAGTCTCAGCGGCATTGCGGACGGAGCCCGGGCCTGGGTGAGTGTGACCGGCTCGGCGGTGCTGTCGGACGGGACGCCGGTGCCTTCGGGGGAAGCATTTATATATGCCGGCCCGATGAAGGTGGAGAACAGCGCCACATTCGAAGCTTGGAATGTCATAGGTGGTAAAAAGAGTCCCGTGACGCGTACTGCCCTTCATAAATCCCACAAGGATATGAAGGTGGAAATACATTCTCATTATAATCCCCAATACAGCGCCGGTGGAGACGAGGGGCTGATAGACGGTTTCAGAGGCTCGGCCAATTGGCGTACAGGCGGCTGGCAGGGCTATCAGGGAGAGAACTTCGAAGCGGTCGTGGACCTTCTCTCGGAAAGGCCACTGAACTCTATAGGAGCTGGTTTCTGTCAGGATGCGCGTTCGTGGATATGGATGCCTCAGACCGTGGAATACTCTGTCTCGACCGATGGAAAGACCTTTGATGTCGTCGGATTCTATGAATGTGGAGTTGATCCACAGGATTACGAGATACGTATCCAAGATGTAGAACTGCCCTGCCCGGAAGGAACTACGGCCCGTTATGTCAGAGTCCGCGCCACTCAGCTCGGCACTATTCCCGAATGGCATCCCGGGGCAGGGGGTGAAAGTTTCATCTTCATAGATGAGATTTGGGTGAAATAAGGGGTATTCAATATTTCCGGTTCATCAGCGAATCCGTATGTACAGAACGTACCCTCTGGAATACAGACAGTAATTAACATCTACAACATAAATCAACAAAACAAAGATCTTAACCCTCGCCCTCACTCGCGTTTTGCGCAAACTTACCCTGTTTCA
>JAKSKB010000104.1 GCA_024401975.1 Bacteroidales bacterium
GGAGGCAGGGGTTCCACGGCAACCTTGATGCGGCGGAGATTCTGAACCAGTTCCTGAGCATCGACAATCCCGAAGCATTGACCAACACGGTCTTTATGGGGATGGGGGAGCCTCTGGACAATTATGACGCCGTCAGCAGGGTTATGGAGGTCCTCACTGCCGACTGGGGCTTCGGATGGAGCCCGAAGCGCATCACCCTCAGCACGGTGGGAGTGATTCCTGCACTCCGGAGATATCTGGATTCTTTCAAATGCCATCTGGCGGTGAGTCTCCATAACCCCTTTCCGGAGGAGCGTATGGAGATGATGCCTGTCGAAAAGGCTTACCGTTGCGAAGATGTCATATCCCTGCTCCGGCAGTATGATTTTTCCGGACAGAGAAGGGTGAGCTTCGAATACACGATGTTTGCCGGATGGAATGACGACAAACGCCACGCCGATGCGCTGATACGGCTGCTCCGGGGACTGGAGTGCCGCGTGAACCTGATACGTTTTCATAAAATTCCTGATTCTCCTCTGGAATGCTCCGGCACTGCCGCGATGGAGGCATTCAGGGACAGGCTGAACAATAACGGAATAGTATGTACAATCAGAAAATCTCGGGGAGAGGACATTCTCGCCGCCTGTGGGATGCTTGCCGGCAAGCATTCTTCACGGCATTGACGCTGCTGCTCGGGCTTCCTGCAATTGCGCAGATTTATCCCAACGGGCTCGTAATGGATTCGGTGGATCCGGCGGCTGATTCAATCTTCATAAAACGGATGCGTCACAGGATGGACAGCATCCGCATTGCCGAAAAACGTCCCACCGTGGCGCTGGTCCTCAGCGGTGGGGGAGCCAAGGGGGCGGCCCATCTGGGGGCGAAGGAACTTATGGATGAGATGGGGATTCCGGTGGATATGATATGCGGCACCAGCATCGGCGGCCTGGTCGGAGGACTTCTGGCAGTCGGTTATACTCCGGAATTTATTGATTCGCTTTTTACCCATCAGGATTGGGAGGTCATACTGTCGGACAAGGTGGACCTTTCCTATATCTCCGTGGATACCAAGATGTACAGGTCCAAATTCCTTATTTCCGTTCCTTTCCATTACAGGAAGGATACCTTTGACCGGAGAATAAGGGAGCAGGAGAAATACGCGAAGCCGGAGGGAGATGGAAAACTCCACCTCGGTGCCAACGGGGATGAATATATGGGGCACAAGGGGCTCAATACCACTGCGAGTTCTCTGCCGGCCGGCTATGCCAACGGCTTCAACGTGAACAATCTCATAGCTAGCCTGACAGTGGGCTATCAGGACAGTCTGGAGTTCAGCAACCTTCCCATTCCCTTCTTCTGCGTGGCCGCGGACATCATTTCCTGCAAGCCCAAGAACTGGGGAAGCGGAAATCTCAAGTCGGCGATGCGCTCCACGATGAGCATCCCCGGTCTGTTCAATCCTGTCCGGGAGCAGGGGATGGTGCTGGTTGACGGAGGTGTGAGGAACAATTTCCCCGTTGACCTCGCCAGAGCGATGGGGGCGGACTATGTAATAGGCGTGGACCTTCACGACAGACTGCTGACTTATTCGGAGGTGAACAACGTCGGCAATATGCTCAGCCAGTTCATAGATATGATGGGCAAGGAGAGTCTTGACCGGAACGTCCGTGACTGCGACATTCTGATAAGGCCCGATCTGGAGGGGTACAATATGCTCAGTTTCCGTCCGGAGGCGATAGACACCATTATGTCGAGGGGGAGGAAGGCGGCTATGGAGCGCTATGACGAGCTGCGTGCATTGAAGGAGAAAGTGGGTGATGCCGGTCCGTATCTCTCAGGCCGTCCGGCAGTTGACATCAACAGGGATTCCGTGATGGTGAATTCCATTGTCTTTGAGGGTATCAGTGACAGGGAGTCAAGATATCTTCAGAAGAAGACGGGACTCGTGGCCGGACAGCATATAACTGCAGCGGATGTGAATGACGCGATGTCCGTGCTTCAGGCTACCGGGTGTTTCGAGTCTGTGACCTACAGTATGCTGGGACCCGATGAACCTTACCGTCTGGTATTCAAATGCGTGCAGGGACCGGTGCATCAGCTCGGGCTCGGGGTGCGGGCGGACAATGTCGAATGGGTGTCGCTTATGCTGAATCTGGGTCTCAACACTCACAAGCTGATGGGCTCCAAACTTGACTGCAATCTCAAGTTCGGACCGACGCAGAGCCTGGACCTGAGATACTCTCTGGATCTGTTGAATGCTCCTACCATCAACGCCGACTTCAAGATTGCATACAACAGGACGGATGTCTTTTTCCTGAACAAGGCCAATATGGACATCGGTTTCTGGACCCATAGGGAGAGGCTCTATCTGTCGCATATGAAATGGACCAGGCTGAACGTGAATGCCGGAGTGGCCAATCATTTCTTCAAAGTGCCGTCCAGTTGGCTGCTTTCGTATGAAGGACCGGGTCTGGCAATCGAACAGATGCAGGGAAACTACGGGTATGCATTCGTAAATGCGGGCCTTTACACGATGGATGACCTTTATTATCCGAAGTCAGGTACTGATTTCAATGTCAAATATGATTTCGTGTTCGCCAAGAGCGGGAGGCCGGACTTCATCCCCAAGCACATTTTTGCCCTGAACTGGAAGCCGGTCTTTTCCATCGGAGAGCATTTCGCCATCATCCCCGATATTCATCTGCGGGCTGTATTCAACGGAGGGGAACAGCTTGCCGACAGGTCCCTCGGGCTTTCCAATTATGTGGGAGGTGGCTTTGCGGGACGGTATTTCGACCAGACTGTGCCGATGGCCGGTCTGAGTGACATCATTGCTGCAGATGATATGCTGGCAGTATTGAATCTGGCCTTCAGGATTTCTCCGCTGAAAGATTTCTATATATCTGCAGAAGGAGGACTTATGCGGACGGCGGAAACGTTCGGGGGTATGTTCGAAACGTTGAAGCCGGACAATTGGGGAACTTCTCTGGGAGTCGGATATGACTCCATCTTCGGGCCCTTGAAGTTGAGCCTGGACTGGAATCAAACCAGAGGTCTGGGGTATTATCTTTCTTTGGGTTACGACTTCTGATATGGACGAAAGGAGCAAAAAGATACTCGAC
>JAKSKB010000105.1 GCA_024401975.1 Bacteroidales bacterium
AATGTTCATTTCGCTCACTCCGACACGGCGCTGAGGCGCCTTATTAGTCAACCCTTCCGAGCTGGCCGTTCGCGCCTGTTACAAGGATGTTCATAGGTTATTAGTTGAATGGTGTTTCGAAGTTCTTGAAGTTATTGATGGCCTTCGTCATCATAGAGCATCCCCACCAAACTGCCCCGAACAATAACCGAAGCAAAAGATCTGTTCCGACATCTGTTGAGAACAAGGCATAGGAAAAGCCCCCGTCCGTCATACCCTGAATGACACTTTTGGACAGGTAACTCCGGTTATCGGGTTTCTCTCCGATTCGCAACTTCTACCCCTGCACAGGCGGCTCCATTACAACCGGCACGCGTGCTTCTGCTACTCGCACAAAAAGGGTCTCCGCGCGCGTACGAACTGAAATAACAAATATAGAAAAAATATTCAAAAGCAGGTGAATATACTCAAGTTTGGCACACCGCTGGTTGGTTCAAGCTACAAATTGCAGGACCTGGATGAAAAATGCCGGACAAAACAGTATCTTTGTGCCATGAAACGATTCCTTGTCCTATTTGCTTTGCTGTCAGCACTTACGTGCTCCTGCAGCGGCCCTGTGAATGTGGAGACCGCAGCCGGCATAGTCAGGGTCAACTTCTACACTCCCGGCATCGTGAGAGTCGAGAAGCCGATCGCCGGAATTCCACAAGGGAAGGACAGTTCCATCTGCGTCATCTTGCAGCCGCAGAGAGTCCGGCGGAGCGTGTCAAAGTCCGGCGGGCAAGTGACACTATCCACCGACTCTCTTATTGTAACCATCTATTTGGCAGATGGTTGCATAAATTTCTGCAGACCGGATGGTTCCGTATTGCTGTCGGAGAAGGCGGGGCGCGGTGAAGGCGTTTCGCAAACATTTGACCTTGATGCCGATGAGGCCATATACGGCCTCGGTCAGCACCGCTACGGAAAGTTGAACTGGCGTGGCGAAACAGTTGAGATATTCAACAGGAATATGGATATAAGCATCCCTGTGGTACATTCCTCAAAGGGCTGGGGCATCTATTGGGACAATACCGGCAGGGGAAGGTTTGAAGACGGTCCGGACGGGATGACCATATCTTCCGAGAGCGGATGCAAGAAAGACTACTACTTCGTCTACGGCGGCAACGCCGACGGAGTCATCAGAGGTCTCCACGAGTTGTCGGGTTGCGCACCTATGAATGCTCTATGGACCTATGGTTTCATACAGTCGAAATGCGGTTACTGGAGCTGGGATGAAATGAAGGATGTAGTTGCCAGACACAGGGCACTGAAGGTCCCCCTCGACGGAATCGTACTCGACTATACCTACGTCGACCACCTGGGTGACCTGCAGTTCTGCGGGGTATTCAAGGATAACCCCAAGGCTGGGGTGGACTCGCTTCATTCGCTGAATGCCCACATAATCATGTCGCTGTGGCCTTCATTTGCAAAGGATTCCTACAACTTCAATGACTTTACAGGGCATATGATTCCCCCTATCGCACACCCTGACTCATCACTGATAGTTTACGATGCCTACAGCCGGGCTGCCCGCGACCTGTACTGGAGCTTCATCGAGAAGAACTTCTGGCCTTATGGCATAGACGGCTGGTGGCTCGATGCCACCGAGCCGGAGTTCCGGTCATATTACGTTCCCACAGCAGAGGATCAGCAGGTATCCGTTGCCATCGGCCGATATGGTGATGTGCAACTCGCCTATCCTTTGTTTACTTCAATGGGCATCTACGAGCACCAGAGAGCTCTCACAGACGACAAGCGCGTGTTCATCCTCACCCGCTCGGGCACTTTCGGACAACAACGCTATGCCGCGCAGTGCTGGTCAGGAGACACCGATGGTGAGATGTCCGAACTCCGACGGCAGATTCCCGCCGCCCTCAACTACTTCATGAGCGGCCTGAGCTACTGGAATGGTGACATAGGCGGATTCTTCTGCGACTATCCCGGTGGCAATGCCAATCCTGAATACAAGACAGTATATGCGCGCTGGTTCCAGTTCGCCACCTTCGAGTCCATTATGCGCTCGCACGGTATGCACACCCCGCGCGAGATATGGCAGTGGGGCCGGAAGGGTGACGTCTGGTACGACAATCAGGAAAAGTTCATCACTCTGAGATACAGACTCCTCCCCTACACATACAGCCTTGCGCATAAGGTCACGGAAGGCGGCGATGTGTTCATGAGGCCCCTGTTCATGGACTGGCCTTCCGACAGCCGCGCCCGCAACGTCGAAGACGAATTCCTCTTTGGCCGCTCCATCCTCGCCGCCCCTGTGACGAGCCTTGACTCCGTGAGGGAAGTCTATCTTCCCGAAGGGCCGTGGGTGAATTTTTGGACAGGTGACTGCAACGAAGGAAAGTGTTCATTCACAAAGAAATACGCCATTGATGACATGCCAGTCTACGTGCGTGGCGGCAGCATACTGCCCATAGGTCCTGACGTACAGTTCGCCTCGGAGAAAACTTGGGACAGCCTGCAAATACGCATATACCCGGGCGCAGACGCCGACTTTGAACTTTACGAGGACGCAGGCGACGGCTACGCCTACGAGCACGGCGAATGCAGCATAATCCCTATGCACTGGGACAACGACGCACGCACCCTTACAATAGGCAAACGGCAGGGCTCCTTCGACGGCATGCCCGTCGAGAGGGACTTCCCCGTCGTCATCGTCCGCCCCGGCTCCGCCTGCGGACTCGACAATGAAAGTTCCGACATTACCGTTCACTACAATGGCAGTCCTGTTACAGTCAGACTGTAAAAATACAATCCTTACAAAAAAACGGTTCTGTTCTCCACCGCTTCCGCAATGCTCCTGATGCAGAATGAATGGAAAATATTACCTGCCATATCCAACTTTTAGAAAATTGACGATTTA
>JAKSKB010000106.1 GCA_024401975.1 Bacteroidales bacterium
CATCGAGCCGCTCTTCAGATGGAAGGAATGTCTCACTTCATCGGGCAGGCCGGGGAGAAATGAAGATACCGTACCGTCGATTCCGGCCCGTGGAAGGCTGTTCAGGAAGGCCCCTGAAGAGTCCTTCTCCAGCATATGACGGAGAATTCTGCATATAAGTGCAGGAGAGATAAAATCCTTGGATGACAGGCCGCTTCCATCGACAATCACGAAATTTCCGTCGCCGCTGACACCGATGGAATCGAGAACCTCCCTTTCCACCCTGGTGCAGGAATCGTAACCGGCATCCCCGGCGAGTTCACGGCCCATAGTGCGGAATACCGTCTCCGCCAGAAAATTGTCGCTCTCCTTGTTGAGAGGGACGATGATTTCACGAAGCGGAGCGGAAAGAGTCTCCCCAAGTTTCACGGCATCTTCAGGAGTGGCACCGGCGGCATAGCCATCTGCGGAAATTCCGCGACTTTCCAGAAACAGCGCGAACTCCCTGGCACAGGTCAGTTCGGGAAATTTGTTGCTGCACCCCACCACCTTCGGCTTTTTGCCGCAGGCGTAGGTACCGCTCAGTACGGCATTCTCGGAATAATCAGCTGTATAGAGATAGAGCTGGTCGCCTGTCCCCTTCTCACCTGTCGTACAGTCATATGAGAAATTCATCCAGGGAGTCGCGGGGAAGCTCTGCTCGACCGCAATGGAATCGCCGGGGCACTGGCCGGGAGCGACCTTGAAATTCAAGGTATTTCCCGCAAACTGAAGCCCGGACGTCCCGGTGCCGTAATAGGTGCCCGTGTCCGCAAGTTCCCAAGTGGGATGCTCCTTCATCCCGGGGAAGAAGCCGCCGTCACCGATAACCTTACCCTCTATCTTCCTTATCCCCGCCGCAGAAAGCATATTCATCCACGAAGTGAAAACCTTTTCGGGAGAGCCGGGATAAGCGATGGTAGGGTCTCCCCCACCAACTATATAGACATTGCCGCAAAGCACACTGTCCCTCACCTCACCGGAAACGGCTATGCCGGTCCTGTATCTGTAATCCGCGCCGAGGGAAGAGATTGCGGATGCCGTGGTGACAAGCTTCATATTCGAGGCCGGCACGAAGAGTCCGTTTCCGTTATGGAATGCCAGAGTATCTCCGTCAAGAGTCACGGCACATACGCCCACGTATGCCCCGCGAAGCGCCGGATTGTTGTTCAGATAATCTGAAATGTCAACCCCGGCCCGGCAGGGAAAGGCAAGAGATGCCGCAATGAGGGTGATAAAAACCGTCTTTTTCATACAAGTTGCAGTCCATCAAGCAGTTTGATATAAATTTCTATTCCTGAAACTATTTCGGAAATCAAAATGAATTCGTCGGCCGAGTGCGACCTTGAACTCTCCCCCGGCCCGATTTTAAGCGTCGGGCATTTCAGAAGAGTGGAATTGCTCAGGGTGGGAGAACCGAAGGATTCCAATCCCAAAGCCCTTCCACGGGCCACGACGGATGAATTTTCATCGATATGCGACCCCGAATGTCTCATCGATCGGGGAACGGCTGCCGAAAAGATGTTGTTTCGAACAGTGTCCAGAATCTCCTGATTGGAGTAGAGTCCGTTGGGACGTATGTCAACGACAAAGCCGCACCTGTCGGGAACGACATTGTGCTGAGTGCCGGCATTGACCATCGTGACGGTCATCTTGGTCTTTCCGAGATAGGGAGAGACCTTTTCAAACTGATAGTTTCTGAACCACTCGATATCCCTGACTGCACGGTAAATGGCATTGTCCCCCTCCTCTCTGGCTGCGTGTCCGCTTTTGCCGGAGGCAGTGCAGTCAAGCACCATCAGTCCCCTCTCCGCCACGGCCATCCGCATCCCGGTAGGCTCCCCCACTATTGCAAGAGAGATTTCTCCGATTTGAGGGAGAATCGTCTCCAAACCGAGACTGCCGCTGTTTTCCTCCATCGCGGTGGCGCTCCAGACAAGACGGTAAGGCTGCGGACGTGAGGTCAGGTCGACATATGCCGCAAGGAGAGCTACGAGACTGCCCCCGTCATCGTTTGAACCGAGGCCATACAGAATATCCCCTTCCAGCGAGGCAATATATGGATTGCGGGTATATGATGCCGCCGGTTTCACGGTATCGATATGGGCGTTGAGCAGAAGCGTGGGCTTCGTACCTGCCGGCTCGGATTCGAGCCATGCGTTGTTATGCAGTCTGTGCGGATCAAGGCTCTCATCCGACAGCCATTTCTCAAGATAATCCGCGGCATCCTTCTCCCGCCCGCTCACGGAGGGGATTTCAATCAGATGCCGCAGCAAATCTATGTATCTGTCGGTGGTCATAGTGATATGTGTGTGCCTGAGGTGTTGTCCAGCGTTTCCGCGTTTGTAATTCTCACGCAGGAGACACCCTTGACCAGAGCGTCGAATGCGCCGTCGAGTTTTGGAATCATCCCGCCACTCACCGTTCCGTCCTCCTTGAAGGAATGGTAAAGTGCAGGATTGATGTGTCCGATTACGCTGTCATCGTCGTCAGGGTCGGAAAGCACGCCCTTCTTTTCAAAACAGAATATGAGTTCCACCTCATAAAGAGCGCTCATCCCCACGGCAATGGCTGAGGCCAGAGAGTCGGCGTTGGTATTGAGAAGCTGGCCGGTATCGTCACAGGTTATCGGAGAAACCACCGGTATCGAGCCCATTCCTATCAACGCCCCGAACGTCGCGGCATCGATTGACTTCACGACACCCACATAGCCGTAATCGACGTCCACGACAGGCTTCTTCACGCTGGTGATGCAGTTCAGGTCCGCCCCGGAAAGGCCGATTGCCTTGCAACCTCTCTTACGGAGTCCCGACACTATGCCCTTGTTGACCTTGCCGGCATAGACCATCGTCAC
>JAKSKB010000107.1 GCA_024401975.1 Bacteroidales bacterium
CCGGAGGTGCTCCGCCACAGGATAGGTCTCACCTATGAGGCAGAGGCGGAGAATGTCAGCACAGAAGATATCATCGAAAAAGTAATCAATGCCGTCATCGTCCCGTAACGCCACCGAACTTCTCAAGAAAGTCCGCAAGATAGAGATAAAGACGAAGGCTCTCTCGCATCAGATATTCGCTGGAGAGTACCATTCCGCCTTCAAGGGGCGCGGTATGGCTTTCAGCGAGGTAAGGGAGTACCAGTGGGGGGATGACGTGCGCAATATGGACTGGAACGTGACGGCACGTCTGCGCAGCCCCTACGTCAAGGTTTTCGAAGAAGAAAGGGAGCTGACCGTGGTCCTTCTGGTTGACGTCAGCCGTTCCGGGCTCTTCGGAACCAGCGGGCAGACAAAGAGGGAGACTATAGCCGAAATCGCTGCCGTCCTCTCGTTCAGCGCAATCCTGAACAACGACAAGGTGGGCGCACTGTTCTTCTCCGACCACGTCGAGAAGTTCATCCCGCCAAAGAAGGGGCGTTCGCATCTCCTGCATATAATAAGGGAGATGCTCGAACTCCAGCCCGCCTCCGACGGCACGGACATAGGCGAAGCGCTGCGCTTCCTCACCAACGCCATCAAGAAGAAATGCACCGCCTTCCTTCTGAGCGATATGATAGACCCGGATGCCAGCGGCAATCCGAGATATGAAGATGCATTGAAAGTCGCAGTGAACCGCCACGACCTTTCCGTGATAAAGGTCCACGACCCCCGGGAGAGGACTATCCCTGCTGTCGGACTCGTGCACGTCAAGGACAGTGAAACGGGGGAAGGCGCGTGGATAAACACTGACAGCCGCAAGGTCAGGGAATCTTATGCCCAGTGGTTCTCGCTGATGAACGAACGCCAGACCGCGATATTCAACAAATACCAGGTTGACAATGTTGATATATCGACCGATTCCGATTATGTCAAAGGCTTGATGGCACTTTTCAACAGGAGATAGTATTATGCTGAAAATCACATTACTGACATTCCTGACAGTCTTCCTCGAAGTGATTCCCGGAGGAAAAGCCTATATGAAACAGCTCCAGCCGAGGGATTCCATCCTGATAGCCGACCAGATAGAGTATGGCATACAGCTGGAGAACGTGAAGGAAGGTACGGGAATCGCTCTTCCCGATCTGTCAAAGGCATCCAACGACACGCTCACACTCGTGCGCGGATGGCAGCTTGACACCCTCAGGTCGAAAGGCAGAAAGAAGGACGCCTCATCAAGGCTGCACGACATCAAGGCGAGCATCATACTGGCCCCGTTCGAAGAAGGCACCTACAAACTGCCCGACATTCCCCTGCAGAGGGATGAAAACGGAAAGATTGACACCCTTCTGTTCGAAGGAATGGAAATGGATGTCAAGACTATGCCGGTAGATACGGCGACTTTCGAAATCAACGACATAAAGGGTCAGATGACCTATCCCCTGACCTTTGCCGAAATAGCACCCTGGCTTGCCGGGGGATGGCTGTTCGCGGCCCTGGCAATACTGGCCGTCTGTCTCGTTATGATGCGCAGATCCACCGGGAACGAGGAGGTCAAGTCCCTCGAACCGGCATATATCGTCGCTCTTCGGAAACTGGACAAATACAGGGGAGACAAGTTCTGGGCTCCGGAAAAACAGAAGGCCTTCTACTCCGGAATAACCGACACCCTGAAGTTCTACATTGAAGACAGGTTCGGTGTGGATGCGCCCGAAATGACTACCGCCGAATTGTTCGGTGCTCTGAAGGATGAGAGAAATCTTCCTCCGGAACTTTATGCAGAAGCGAAGGAACTCTTCGAAAGGGCCGACTTCGTAAAGTTCGCAAAATACACCGCCACAGACGAGGAGAACGCAAAGACGCTGCCGTTGGCTGTGAGATTCGTCACCTCAACTTATCAGACGGAGCTGGAGGAGGAGCAGAAGGAAAATGTTCTTTGAGTATCCCAAACTGTTGTGGCTGCTGGCCGTTCCCGTCCTGCTCATCGCCCATTATCTGTGGCTTGAGTTAAGCGGACGGCGCCCCCATATGCGAGTTTCCACGGTGATGCCGTGGAAGGAAGGAGGGCTCTCCCCTCTCGCTGTGCTCAGGCATGTTCCGTTCGCGTTGAGGATTGCAGCCATCGTTATGATAATCATAGCGATAGCCCGCCCAAGATCTTCCACCGAGGTGGAGAAGATAGATTCGGAGGGAATAGACATAGTTCTGGCGATGGACGTTTCGACCAGTATGCTCGCCCGTGATTTCAAACCGGACCGCATCAGTGCTGCCAAGGACATAGCCATCGAATTCATCGCCCAGAGGCCGTCGGACTGTATGGGAATAGTGGTCTTCGCAGGAGAAAGTTACACCCAGTGTCCTTTGACGACAGACAGGGCCACCCTCATCAACCTTATGAAGGAAGTCCAGACGGACCTGATCGAGGACGGTACGGCAATAGGCAACGGACTCGCTACGGCAGTGGCCAGAATCGCCGATTCCAGCGCACCCAGCCGGGTAGTCATTCTGCTTACGGACGGTGTCAACAACAGCGGGGAAATCGCCCCCCTGACAGCCGCCGAAATTGCCCGGACTTATGGAATCCGTGTTTACACGATAGGCGTGGGCGCGAACGGAATGGCGCCATATCCGGTGATCACCCCCTGGGGCGTGGACGTGCAGAACATGCAGGTTGAGATTGATGAGGATTTGTTGAAGAACATCTCGGAAATGACCGGTGGGCGCTATTTCAGAGCCACCGACAACACTAAACTGGCGGAGATATACGCAGAGATAAACAAGATGGAGAAGGCTAAGACCACCAT
>JAKSKB010000108.1 GCA_024401975.1 Bacteroidales bacterium
GAAGGCACAGCACAGCCAATATCCTTGTCAATTTCATATCGTCGGCACCTTACTCCGCAGCCTTGCAGGCCTTCAAATCCTTATAGAATGCGGCCAAAGCCTCATTTTTATAATCCTGATTGGTTTTCATAATCGTAATTTTAATTTTCGTTTTCCAAATATAACAAATAATGGCGTTTGTCCGCGCAATTGGTCGGAATTTCCTATCTTTGAAACCGGGCGGATAAAAACCGCCTTTCCGCTTATGAAAAAACTGCTTCTTCTCGCTTTTGCATCAGCATTCTGCATTGCAGCCTCCGCGGAGGTCATTCCCGTGAAATCCTGCCGTTACGCCGGTCCCTACCCCATCGCCAGACCTTTTATGGTTGACAGCGTGAATGTCAAGTCCGATACGTTCAGCCCGTCCGAGATTCTCAAGACCCCGTTGACAAAGGCCGGGCTCGATGATGCCGCATACGTGGATGCCGGCTCCATATCTGGAACATCTTCCTCGGATGCGCTGAACTGGCTGGCGTTCTCATTCGAAAACAGCGGATATGTCACTGTCAGCGTGAAGGTTGACTCAATCAAACATTATGTGGTGTATGTCGATGGTGTCAAAGGGGGAAACAAGTTGGGTCTTTCTCCGGCAACGCATACCGTTGAAATCAAATATGTCTCCGAAACGGGAAAAGCCGCCGGTCCCGTGGTGTCCCTGGATGTCGACGATGAAAGCCGCATCTCCTTCCGCAAGGACGGGAAACACCTCTACGGTATGAAGGACGTACTTCACGGCACCCGTTTTTCCAATGTCTCCCTCTCTCCGGACGGCAGGTACCTGATGGTGTCCTATTCAACGACCGCCGAAGGCGGGAAGGTTTCCTACCTGACAAAAATTTCCGAGGTCTCCACCGGAAAAGTGGTTGCCGAAAAACAGGACAGGATGACCTGGATGCCCGTTTCCAACAGATACTACTACACGAGAAAGAGTGTTTCCGGTTCGGAGCTGGTCACCGTCGACCCCGCAACGGGTGCCGAAGAGGTTATGGTGAGAGATCTTCCCGACGGCCCTTTCTCAATCTCCCCCACCGAAGATTTCCTGGTATATTCACTGCATCAGGACGGCCCCGCCGAAAAGAAGGAGATATATCAGATTCTGACTCCCGA
Organism: Bacteroidales bacterium; assembly: GCA_024401975.1. GTDB lineage: Bacteria > Bacteroidota > Bacteroidia > Bacteroidales > UBA932 > Cryptobacteroides. The sequence goes on from JAKSKB010000108.1 coordinate 1,147, forward strand.
AGACCGTCAGAAAGGATGGCGCACCCGTTCGTATGCCGCCAGATTCGACATTGCCACAGGTGTGATGCAGCCTCTGACTTTCGGCTATCACAACTCATACGTATCCGATATCTCCCGTGACGGCAAGTATGCTCTCGTAACCGTCTCAAGGGACTCTCTGACTCAGCGCCCCACGACTGTATTCTCCCTGTATCTGCTTGATTTGAATACCCTTGAGGCCAGAGCTCTTGTGAAGGATGACGGTTTCATGTACGGCGCGCGGTTCTCTCCCGACGGCGGAAAGGTGCTTCTTCAGGGCTCCCCCGAGGCATTCGGACGCATAGGGATGAATGTCAGGGAGGGACAGACTCCCAATATGGAGGATATGCAGCTGTTCCTGTATGACCTGGCATCGGATAAAATCAAGCCTCTTACAAAGGATTTCGATCCCAGCATCTCCTCTTTCAAGTGGAACACTGCTGACGGTCAGATATATTTCACTGCGGAGAACCGGGATTGCATCTGTCTTTACACCCTTAACCCAAGGAACGGCAGGATTCGCAGGATAGATACCCCCGAGGATCTTGTAAAAAGAATATCCTTCGCATCAGGTGCCCCGGCAGCGGCCTGGTACGGACAAGGTGCATCCAATTCCGACAGACTGTATCTCCTGGATCTCAAGAGCGGAAAGAGCACTCTCCGCGAGGATTTGAGCGGGACGATTCTGAAAGATGTCGACCTTGGCGAGTGCCACGAATGGAATTTCAGGAATTCCAAGGGCGAGACCGTATATGGGCGCTTCTATCTGCCTCCCCACTTCGACCCGGCGAAGAAGTATCCTATGATTGTCAATTACTACGGAGGCTGCTCCCCCACAAGCCGCAATTTCGAATCCCGCTACCCCCACCACGCTTATGCGGCACTCGGGTATGTGGTATATGTCGTCGCCGGACCCAGCGGAGCCACGGGCTTCGGGCAGGAATGGTCGGCGCGCCACGTGAACACTGCCGGAGAGGGGCCTGCCCAGGACATCATCGAAGGGACTCTTCAGTTCTGCAGGGAGCATCCTTATGTCAATGAGAAGAAGGTGGGCTGCATCGGGGCATCCTACGGCGGATTCATGTCCCAATATATCCCTACAATCACGGATTTCTTCGCCTGCTCCGTCTCTCACGCAGGAATCAGTGACCATACAAGTTATTGGGGATTCGGTTATTGGGGTTACTCCTACAGCGAGGTATCGATGGCCGGCAGTTATCCCTGGTCCGAGCAGGACCTCTATGTGAAGCAGAGCCCTCTCTACCGGGCGGACAGAATCAACACTCCCCTCCTCCTGATTCACGGAGATTCCGACACGAATGTCCCGTTCAACGAGAGTGTCCAGCTTTTCACGGCTCTCAAACTTTTGGGAAAGGAGACCGCTCTGGTGGCCGTGACGGGTCAGAACCATCACATAATGGATTATCAGAAGCGCATCGAGTGGCAGAACACCATCTGGGCCTGGTTTGCAAAATGGCTTCAGGACGACCCGACCTGGTGGAACGCCCTCTATCCCCCGAAGGCATTGTAAGAAGCTGTTAAAAATCGCAATTATTTGAACAGAAAAAGAAGAAAAA
>JAKSKB010000109.1 GCA_024401975.1 Bacteroidales bacterium
TCAAATCCATCGACCCGGAGCATATGGTAAGCACCGGAAATGAAGGCGTAAGGGGCTGCGAGCTTGACATGGGCTTGTATGAACGTATAAACACCTGCGACGACATAGACTATATAACCATCCATATCTGGCCGTACAACTGGAGTTGGGTGAAGGAGGATTCCGTGAATGACGGCATAGGCAATGCCATTGAAAAGACGGGACGCTATATCGACGACCATCTTGAGTTGGCAAAACGTATGGGCAAGCCCCTTATTATAGAAGAATTCGGCTATCCGCGCGACGGTTTCGGCTTTGACCGCAAATGTCCCACAAGCGGAAGGGACCGCATCTACGGCTATGTCTTCTCCCGTGTGGTTGAATCGGCGGCCAATGGTGGAAACCTTGCCGGGTGCAATTTCTGGGGATGGGGCGGATTCGCCGAGCCTGCACACGAAAAGTGGCAGGAGGGAGACGATTTTTGCGGGGATCCTTCCCAGGAAGCACAAGGATTGAATTCCGTATTCGCAACGGACGGCAGCACCATAAATGTCATTCAGTCCGCAACTCGCGAACTGACGGGAATGACACGACTGCGCTATGAATTTTCTACAGGATACCTTTTTACGGGCAAGGGAAAGAGGGAGATAGCAGTCGAAGTGAGCAACCCCTCCGGCGGACCGGCAGAAGTCAGAATGGCTCTTGTAAGCGACCTCAGCCTGATGTCGGAGACGAAGGATACCGTCCTGTTTTCTTCCGCCGCTGTGGAAGGGACGTACGGGACAGTGTCTTTCCCCATTCAGGATGTACGGCCCGGATTCTATCAGGTAAACCTTTCCTGGGCTGCCGGAGGGCGTTCCGGGAGTTATGCAAAATTCAACATAGGCATCGACCCGGAAAAAATCGGTTCTCCTCAGGACAAACGTTCCGATTTCGATGAATTCTGGAATTCAACCCTGTCGGAATTGTCTTCGGTGCCGATGGAGGTCGTTATGGAATTTTCTCCGGAGCACAGCGACAGCCTGAGGAACAGTTACCGTGTGGAGATTTCATCGTATGAGGGGGGCAGGATGGGTGGATATCTCTGCGAACCTGTGAAAGAAGGGAAGTACCCCGTCTATATAGACTATATGGGGTATGGGGCCGATCCTTACTGGTATGACCCCTCATCCAATCCGGAAGTCATAGAGTTCCTCGTCAGCGTACGCGGTCAGGGCATATTCAGGGACGAAAAAAGAGACTGGATAGACCGCGGGCTGGATTCAAAGGAGAATTTCTACTATCGCGGGGCATTCTGCGACGTAGTGAGGGCCGTCGATTTCGTTTCCTCCCTCGAAAAGGCTGACACTTCCCGAATTTTCGCCCGCGGCGAAAGCCAGGGAGGCGCCTTCACTCTTATTAGCGCATCCCTTGATTCCAGAATCACCGCCGCCGCGCCTGCCGTCCCGTTCCTTGGCGACTACAGGCATTATTCCCAGATAGTGTGGTGGCCGATGTGGGAAGTATTCAATGCCGCTGACAGCCGGGGAATAGAAAGAGAACATCTATTTGAAATGCTCAGCTATTTCGACGTGAAGAATTTCACCGACCGCATCCAGTGCCCGGTCTATATGGCTTTCGGCCTTCAGGACCCCACCTGCCCGCCTCATACGAACTTTGCCGGATACAATATGATAAAGTCCCCCAAACAGTATTTCTGCGTGCCGGGCTGCGGCCACGCCATGTGGAGGGAAAAAGAATGGCAGACAAAAAGAGAAGAATGGTTCAAACTTTTTGATTCATATAACAACTAATTATTAACCTTAAAATCAGTAAGATGAAAAGTAAATTTTTCACTTGTTTGATGATGCTTGCCATCAGCCTGTCGGCTGTGGCACAGACGGTGAAGGTCTCCGGAACCGTTGTGGATGCCATCGGCCCTGTGGTTGGAGCCAGCGTCATCGAGAAGGGTACCTCCAATGGTGTCATTACGGATTTGGACGGAAACTGGAGCATCAGCGTCAATCCCGGCGCAGTACTGCAGTTCTCGACTATCGGTTATGCCACACAGGAGATTGCCGTCGGAGACAGGACGGTGATTAATGTTACCCTTGAGGAAGACACGGAATTCCTCGACGAAGTAGTAGTCGTAGGCTACGGTACAATGAAAAGAAGTGACCTTTCCGGATCCTCCGTTTCAATGAAGGAGGAAGATTTGAAGGGCTCCATCATCACTTCACTTGACCAGGCTTTCCAGGGTCGTGCCGCGGGTGTCACCGCCGTGCAGACTTCCGGAGCCCCGGGTTCATCTTCATCTATCCGCGTCCGCGGTCAGGCAACCATCAATGCAAATGCGGAGCCTCTCTACGTCATTGACGGCGTTATCGTCCAGGGCGGTGGCAACTCAGGTGCGGACTTCGGTCTTGGAGACGCTCTCGGAAACGGTAAGGTTTCCACCATCTCCCCTCTGTCAACCATCAACCCTGCGGATATCGTTTCGATGGAAATCCTCAAGGATGCCTCTGCAACCGCAATCTATGGTGCACAGGGTGCAAACGGTGTCGTTCTCATCACAACCAAACACGGTAAGGCGGGTGATGCCAAGTTCTCTTACGAAGGAATGTTCGCGGTCAGCCAGCAGACAAAGCGTCTGGATATGATGAATCTGCGTGAGTTTGCCAATTTCTACAACGATATGGTTGAGATTGGAGAAATCGGCAATCCTTCCGCATTCTACGCCGACCCTTC
>JAKSKB010000011.1 GCA_024401975.1 Bacteroidales bacterium
ATTCCGAGAAAATAACTTACCGAATCACGCAATGCACGTGAAGGAGCCTTGGGCTCTTCGTTGGCAGTCTCCACGGCTTCATTCTGCTGAGCCCCGTCAGCCACCTCGGCGGCCGCATCTTTTGAATTCTGTGCGCAGCTTGCGAATACGGCCATAATCGCAAGCGCCGCGAAAATTGTTTTGAGTTTCATAATGATATCTTGTTTTTTTAAAGTTCCCAAGCAAGTGCGGAAGCACCGAGAATGGCTGCATCGGACTCCTTAAGACTGGAGAATACGATGTTCACCTTATTCTTCCATATTTTGAGTACGTTTCCGTTCATCGCCTCCATCATAGGTTCATAGAGGAATTCCTTCGAACGCGCAAGCCCTCCGAAAAGCACTATGGCTTCAGGGGCGCTGAATGCTATGAAGTCCGAGAAGCTCCTCCCCAAAAGGCGTCCCGTGTAATCGAACACGCGCAATGCGAGCGCATCTCCATCCTTGGCGGCTTCATACACGTCCTTCGAGGTGACATTCTCGCATTCGCGCAGAGCGGAAGGTTCATCGCTCATCTCAAGCCACTCGCGGGCCGTGCGAGCCACGCCGATAGCGGAGCAATAGGCTTCCAGGCAGCCCTGACGGCCGCAGCCGCAGGTACGTCCGTTGTGCCGTATGACATTGGTATGACCAAGTTCACCGGCAAATCCATCGTGCCCGTAAACCACCTTGCCGTCAACGACGATTCCGCTGCCGACTCCGGTGCCGAGCGTAATCATTATGAAGTTCTTCATTCCGCGGGCTGCACCGTAAGTCATCTCACCCACGGCGGCAGCATTGGCATCATTGGTGAGAGAAACGGGAATCCCTCCCATCTCCGCCTTGAGCTTTTCAGCGAACTTGACTGCCTGATTGGCCGCCCACGCTATGTTGGGGGCGAAAGCGACCTCACCGGTATAATAATTGCCGTTAGGCGCACCTACACCGATACCGCGGATTTCTCCTTCCTTGCCGGACTCCTTGATGCAGGACTTTACGGCTTTTGCAAGTTCCTTGATATAGGCGTCCGCGTCAGTACCGAAAGTGTCGGTGCGGATGACGGTCTGCGCAAGGATGACACCGCGGGTGTCAACCACTCCTATCTTGGAGGTCTGGCCTCCGACGTCGATTCCTACTACGTATTGCTTTTCCATAACTGTTATTCAACGGGTATGTTCTTGTTGACGTTCCTGCAACCTGCCACAGCATAGAAGAGCAGGTACGCGAGCATTGCTATCACAAGCCAGTAACTGGTCATATAACCGACGTTTTTGGCAATGATATTCTGGATGAACGGCATAATGCCGCCACCGACTACAAGCATCATGAAGATACCGGATGCCTGTTCGGTATATTTGCCGAGTCCTTCGACCGCAAGATTGAAGATTGCCCCCCACATCACCGAAGTGCAGAGCCCGCAGAGGACGAGGAAGAGGCAGCTGAGAGGCACCTGGAACATCGCGAATCCGTCGCCTGCGCTATAGCCGGGCATATTGACCGTGAGAGTTTTCGGAGTCAAGATGGCCACGAGTACGAGGATGATGGCGACGGTACTGACGCTTATCATCTGCGTGCGGGTGCTGACCTTCCCTGAAATGGCGGAAGAGGCCGCACGGCCAATCATCATGAGAAGCCAGTAAACGGCTGCGATTGCACCGCCTATCGCCGCTCCGTTGACTGCGATTCCGGCACCTTTCTCCGATGCGTCGGAGAGGAAGAAGTTCACCTGTGCGGGGATGCCGATTTCAATGCCGACATAGAAGAATATGGCGACGGCGCCGAGCACGAAATGACGGAAATTCCAGGCACTGTGCTCGAAATTCACAGCCTTGCGCTCCTGCGCGGGTTCGGGAATATTGACAATGCTGATGATGATAAAAGCGACCGCGAACACACCCATCGCTATGAAGAGAAGAGGAGCCACGTCGCTCATCTTGGTCTGAGCGGATACCGTACCGATGAGCACACCGACAAAGAGCGGAGTGAGAGTACCGGTGAGCGAGTTGAGCGTACCGCCGATCTGAATGTACTGGTTGCCCTTGTTGCCGCCGCCGCCGAGAATGTTGAGCATAGGGTTGACAACGGTGTTGAGCATACATACGCAGAAGCCGCATACGAAAGCGCCTAGCAGATAGACGTAAATCGCCGAATTGCCGAGGAACGCGCGGCTGGAAATCCACTGGATTACAATGCCTGAGAAGCCGACGGCGAGAGCGATGAGGGTGGTTTTCTTGTAGCCTACCTTGATGAGCATCTTGCCGGCGGGAATCCCCATAAACAGGTACGCGGCGAAGTTCATAAGGTTACCGGCCATCTTGGACCATTCGTACTGGTTGCCCCAGATGTTTCCGAAAGGGGCGGCCATATTGGTGACGAACGATATCATCGCAAAGATGAAGCACATCGTCACTATGGCTACCATGTTGGTGCTTTTCTGTGTCATGATTTTATTTGTTAGGTTGATATTTGGTTACAATGATGAAAGATTTTTCGGATTGTACAATTCCTTCCCTTCCGGAGTCATCGCGTATTCTATGCGGTCGGCATAATGCTTTTCGACGTTGCGACGCACCATCTTGGATGTGGTGTTGAGCATACCGTTCATTTCGGTAAACGGTTCGTCGGCTATGATGAGAGCCGACGGAAGCCATTTCTCCGGAAAGAGGGACTGGTGACGCCCGCCCTTGCGGTACGAATTCACCTCTCCCTGTATGATATCCAACTGGGCCTTGCGTCCTTCCGGACTGTCCGGATCGAGACCGGTCTTCCGGACTTCTTCCTGAAGGTTGTTCTTCGCAGGCACGATGATGGCCACGGTATAAGGGCTCTGGTTGTTGTAGAGAACCGTCGAGTCTATGTATTTGGAGCCGTCGGTGAGACTGTCTTCAAAGCCTTCGGGAGAATATTTCTCGCCGTCAGAGGAAATCAGAAGACTCTTGAAACGTCCCGTGACGTAGAGGAAACGCCTGTCTTCCTTGCATATATAGCCTCTGTCCCCGGTGTGGAGCCATCCGTCCACTATGGTCTTGGCCGTAGCCTCGGGGTTCTTCCAGTAGCCGGCCATCACGTTCTCTCCGCGAATCACTATCTCGCCTGTCACTCCGTCAGGCACTTCCCCGCCATTCTCGTCGCATATCTTGATGTCCATCGGAAGCACGGTGCGACCGGAAGAGCCGAAACGCGCGTGTCCCATCGAATTGGAGCATATGACGGGAGTGGCTTCAGAGAGTCCGTATCCCTGGAATATGGGCATACCTATGGCGTTGTAATACCTCTGAAGTTCTATGTCGAGAAGAGCCCCTCCACCGATGAAGAACTGGAATCTTCCCCCGAATCCCTCGCGAATCTTCGAGAATACGAGTTTGTCCATAACCGCCATCAGAGGCCGGCGCCACCAGAGCTTCCAGCACGGTTTCCCCGCGTTCCAGTATTCACGGTTATACTTGATTGCGTTGTCAAGCGCCCATTCGTACAGTTTAGTGATCTTTTCCCCCTTGCTCTTTATCGCCGCCTCGAAACTCTTCTTGAAATTGCGGGAAAGAGCCGGAACGGAAAGCATCACGTGGGGGCGGACCTCCCGTATGGCAATCGGTATGTTTTTCAGCATCGTGATGGCGTTCTTGCCACCAGGCACGGTAGCTATGCTCCCTCCGTGCGCCATCATGAAATAGAAGCCGGCGACGTGCGCGAAGCAATGGTCGAGAGGAAGTATGATGAGCATCACCCAGGCATCGCCCACGCTCACGACGGATTTGCACTGCTCGATGTTGGCGGTGTAATTGCGGTGGGTAAGCAGGATACCCTTAGGATCCGCGGTCGTTCCGGAAGTGTAACTTATGTTCGCATAGTCGTCCGGGCCGACGGAAGCCATTCTCTCTTCAAGCTTTCCGGGGTTGGTCAATATGAATTCATCCCCCCTCCTGCGCAAATCCGAGAAATGCATCTCGCCGTCCTGAAGCGGAATTTCATCTATCACAATGACTTTCTCAAGAGATTTGCAGCGTCCCCTCACCCTGCGCACCTTCTCTATCTGGCTTTCCGAGGCGATGATGAATCTGGAATCGGAATGGTTGATGCGGAATTCGAGGTCGTGGTCCGACTCGAGTTTGAAAGAAAGCGGAACATTGACTCCGCCCGCGAAAAGGATTCCGAGTTCGGAATATATCCACGCATTGCGTCCCTCCGATATCAAGGCCACTTTTTCACCCTTGCGGAGGCCCATAGCCAGGAATCCGGCAGCGAATCTGATGCCTTCATCCCTGGTAGCGGTATAGGTTGTTTCAGTCCACCGTCCGTCCACCTTCTCACGAAGGAAGGTGTTTTCGGGATATCGCGCTGCGTAGCGATTCACGAAATCGATAATTGTAATACGATCAGACATAGCGGTAAAAAATTATTTTTTTTCTCCGGCGAAAAGTCCGAACATCCGGGAATCGATCATTTCAGTGACTTTCTCGAAATCTTCGGGTCTGTTGCCGAACTTGACAATGTCAGCATCTATGACAAGCAGATTGCCATCGTACCCGCTTATCCAGGATTCGTAACGCTCGTTCAACCCTGACAGATAATCTATCCGTATGCTCTTCTCATACTCGCGTCCACGCTTCTGTATCTGGGATACGAGATTGGGAATGGATGAGCGCAGATAAATAAGCAGGTCGGGATTGCCCACGAGGGACATCATAAGGTCGAAAAGGGACGTGTAGTTCTCAAAATCGCGAGTACTCATCAGGCCCATCGCGTGAAGATTGGGGGCAAAAATGCGGGCATCCTCGTAGATGGTCCTGTCCTGAATCAGGACTTCGTCCGAATTGGCGATTTCCACGACGTCCTTGAACCTCCTGTTGAGAAAATAAATCTGGAGATTGAACGACCACCTCTCCATATCCTCATAGAAGTCAGCGAGATACGGGTTGAAATCCACAGATTCGAATCTGGGAGTCCATCCATAATGAGCGGCCAGCATCTTTGTGAGAGTGGTCTTCCCGCTTCCTATATTTCCCGCAATAGCAATATGCATCCTACCGTCCGGTTAACCCACAAATATAGTAATATTTTCGTGCAACTTAATACAAATTTATTATTTTTGTCAAACATACAACAACGTGCGCAACCATATTGGGGACCGCATACATCCAAAGCCAGACAACTCCATGGACGTATTCAACGCTATCGCTTCATCAGGATTCCAGACTATCGACCTCATAATAGTGGTCGCGTATCTGTGCCTGCTCGTTTTCCTCGGTCTCTTTCTCGGCCGCACGAAAAAAGGCGAGCAGAAAAGTGCAAACGACTATTTTCTCGCAGGCAACACCCTCACCTGGTGGGCGGTCGGGGCCTCCCTCATCGCCGCCAACATTTCCGCCGAGCAATTCATAGGAATGTCGGGCACCAGTTATGCAGACGGCATAGCGACCGCCGCATACGAGCTGATGGCCGCGGTGACGCTCATCGTCATAGGCAAGTTCCTACTCCCGATAATGCTCAAACGCAGGATTTTCACGATACCGCAGTTTCTCCGTGAACGCTACAACGACGGAGTGGGACTCGCGTTCTCGATTCTGTGGCTCTTCCTGTACGTTTTCGTCAACCTGACGTCAGTGGCCTGGCTGGGAGCTCTTGCCATCGAACAGATACTCGGACTCAACGGAGTGTCCCTTGCCATAGGCGATTTCACCATTTCGATGAGAATGGTAATCATCCTTCTCCTGTTCATCATCGCGGGCATATACTCCATCTACGGGGGGCTCGCTTCCGTGGCGTGGACCGACGTGCTTCAGGTAACCTTCCTCGTGGGGGGAGGACTCGTCACGGCTGTGTTCGCACTTAAAGCGGCAGGAGCCGGTGAAGGAGTGTTCGCGGGGCTTGGCAACGTATTCACCGACCTTACCACGGGCGACCACGTCAATGACAGCCACCTGCATCTCGTGATTCAGCAAAGCCACGGTGCAAGCGCCTTCGCCAACGTGCCCGGCATAGCCGCAGTCGTCGGAGGAGTATGGCTTACCAACCTCGGCTACTGGGGCTTCAACCAGTACATAATCCAGAAAGGGCTGGCTGCCAGAAGCACGGCGGAAGCGCAGAAAGGTCTCATCTTTGCCGGATTTCTCAAGATACTCATACCCTTCATCGTGGTTCTTCCCGGTGTCTGCGCCTATTATATCTCGCTGCACCCAGAGATTGCGGAAGGTCTGAAAGGTTCCATAGGAGTCGCAGATGACGCCTACCCCTGGCTCGTGCGCAATTTCACGCCGGCCGGCGTGAAGGGGCTTACTTTCGCCGCGCTGTCAGCGGCCATCATCTCATCCCTTGCATCGATGTTCAACAGCACTTCAACCCTGTTCACTATGGACATCTACAAGAAGTACATCAACAGGGACGCCGACAACGCGGGACTGGTGAGGACGGGACGCATCACTTCACTGTGCGCTCTGGTCATCGCAGCCATCGCTGTCAAGCCCCTCCTCGGAGGACTCGATCAGGGTTTCCAGTACATCCAGGAATATTCGGGCTTCATCTATCCGGGCATCATCACCGTGTTCGGGCTCGGTCTTCTGTGGAAACGGGCCTCCTCCAAAGCGGCAGTATGGACGGCCATAGCGACCATTCCGCTCGGCGTCCTGTTCAAGATTTTCCTCGGCGACGTGCCGTTCCAGCTGCGGGCCGGCTACATATTCATCATACTGCTCGCGATGTTCGTGCTCATATCCCTTGCCGACAGGAGTACAAGTACCCCGTGCTCTCTTCCTGCGGACAGCGACCGCAGGAAGATGAAGGAATGGGCGCGGATTCTGGGCGGCTCGGGTATATTCTTCATTATCGCAGCCATCGCCGTAATGGTGGCGGGAGACGCAACCGCGCTCACGGCATATCTCAACGACATAGGATTCCAGGCTTTCATATTCTTCGGAGTCCTCGTGGGCTGCTCGGCGATATGGCTTTACAGCGACTCCGATGACAAGGTGTGCGACAGGAAGGCATTGCCAGTAGATTTGAAACTGTTCCATACGGACAGAGGATACGCCATCGGCGCCGCCCTGATTGTCATAATCGTCACCGCAATCTACACAGTACTTTGGTAATATGCTTGAAGGATTGAAAGAAAAGGTCTGCAAGGCCAACCTGGACCTTGCCGGAAGCGGACTCGTGATTTTCACCTGGGGTAACGTTTCAGCCATAGACAGGGAAAGCGGACTGGTCGTCATAAAGCCGTCCGGCGTCAGCTACGATGCGATGAGAGCGTCTGATATGGTGGTGGTCAACCTTGACGGAAAGGTGGTGGAGGGAGCACTCAACCCGTCTTCAGACACTCCAACCCACCTTGCCATCTACAAGGCGTTTCCCGGAACAGGCGGAATCGTGCATACGCACAGCACTTTCGCTACCGCTTGGGCGCAGGCTGGAAAAGACATTCCGAACATCGGGACCACGCATTCCGACTATTTCCACGGGGATATCCCCTGCACCGCCGATATGACGGAATCTCAGGTAAAGGGCGATTACGAGCTGGAGACAGGGAACGTCATAGTGGAACGGTTCAAGGACATTGACCCCATACATACTCCGGGAGTCCTCGTAAAGAACCACGGACCGTTCACTTGGGGGAAGGACGCATCGGAAGCCGTACACAACGCAGTGGTCCTGGAACAAGTGGCGAAGATGGCATTCGCCTCGTTCCTCATAAATCCCGGCACATCCATGAACCCTCTGCTCGTCGAGAAACATTTTTCGCGCAAGCACGGACCTGACGCCTATTACGGACAGAAGAAATCAAACAGATGACAATATGACAAAAGCATTCGAAAACCTCGAACTCTGGTGGATTACCGGAGCGCAGCTGCTTTACGGCGGCGAAACCGTAAAAATCGTTGATGCCCATTCGAAAACGATGGTGGACGGGCTCAACGACGGAGGAATCATCCCCGTCAATGTCGTATACAAGGGCACTGCCAACTCCTCCGATGAAGTGGAGGCGTTGATGAAAGCTGCGGACAGCGACGGCAAATGCATAGGCGTCATCACCTGGATGCACACCTTCTCCCCCGCCAAAATGTGGATAAAGGGTCTGCAAGCCCTCCACAAGCCCCTGCTCCATTTCCACACGCAGTACAATGCAGAGATACCGTGGAAGGACATAGATATGGACTTCATGAACCTCAACCAGTCGGCGCACGGGGACATCGAATTCGGCCATATCTGCGCGCGTATGCGCATCCGCAGAAAAGTCGTCGTAGGCCACTGGAAAAGTCCGGAGGCGCAGAGAAGCATAGCAGTGTGGAGTCGCGTGGCCGCTGCCGTCGCGGACGCGAAGAAGACCCGTTGCCTGATGTTCGGCATGAATATGAACAATGTTTCAGTGACTGACGGTGACCGTGTTGAATTCGAGCAGCGTCTCGGATACCACGTGGACTATTACCCCGTATCTTCCCTTATGGAGTATTACAGAAAAGTCTCCGAAGCCGATGCCGAAGCCCTTGTGGAAGAGTACAGAAAATCTTACGGGGTCCGTATCGGCGAATCGGGAGAGAAACTCTACTGGGAGAAAGTGAAGAATTCGGCCAAAGCGGAACTTGCCATAAGAAGAGTCCTGAAGGACGAAGGCGCCACGGCTTTCACCACCAACTTCGATGACCTGGGGAGAGCTGATATCGACGCTCCCGGATTTTTAGGTTTCGACCAGATTCCAGGGCTCGCATCGCAACGCCTGATGGAAGAAGGCATCGGTTTCGGAGCGGAAGGAGACTGGAAGACAGCCTGCCTGTACCGCAGCCTGTGGGTGATGTCGCAGGGGATGCCGGAAGGATGTTCCTTCCTGGAGGATTACACCATCAACTTTGCCGGCGAGCGCAGTTCCATACTTCAGTCACATATGCTTGAGGTGTGTCCGCTGATTGCGAGCGGCAGACCGGAGCTGGAAGTGCACTTCCTCGGCATCGGCATACGCAAGCAGCAGACTGCCAGACTTGTATTCACTTCCAAGCCGGGCCCCGGCATCAAGGCTACCGTGGTCGATCTCGGCAACCGCTTCCGCCTCATCACTCAGGAAGTGGAATGTATCGAACCTGAGCCTATGCCGAAACTGCCGGTAGCCTCCGCCCTGTGGATTCCGCAGCCTTCATTCGAAATCGGAGCGGGCGCCTGGATACTGGCGGGCGGCACGCACCATTCGGCTTTCAGCTACGACATCTCACCCGAGTACTGGGATGATTTCGCCGAAATGACCGGCATCGAGCACGTGCATATCGACCGGAACACCACCCTTGAAGGATTCAGGAAAGAACTTCGCACCAATGAAGTATATTATCTTCTCAACAAATCGCTGCAATGAACTTGACCGCTGACGCAAGAAATGCCATACTGACCGGAAAGGCCGTGCTCGGCATCGAATTCGGCTCCACCCGCATAAAGGCCGTGCTCATAGGCGAAGACAACAGACCCGTGGCGCAAGGCAGTCACAATTGGGAGAACAAACTCGAAAACGGATTGTGGACATACAGCCTCGACGAGGTTTGGAAAGGCCTTCGGGACTGCTATGCTAATCTGCGCAGGGACGTGAAGGAAAAATACGGCGTAGAAATAGAAAAACTCGCGGCAATCGGCATCAGCGCGATGATGCACGGATATCTGGCTTTTGACGCATCCGGTGAACTGCTGGCTCCGTTCCGCACCTGGCGCAACACCAATACGGGAACGGCGGCGGCGGAATTGTCCAAACTGTTCTCATACAACGTCCCGCTCCGCTGGAGCATATCGCACCTCTACCAGTGCATCCTCGACAAGGAGCCGCACGTGAAGGACATTGCTTTCCAGACCACGCTCGCAGGATACGTCCACTGGATGCTTACCGGGGAAAAGGTACTTGGTATAGGAGATGCATCGGGAATGCTTCCAGTAGATCCGGATACCGGGACATACTACGCTGCGATGGTCGGGAAGTTCGACCGTCTCGTCGCTCCGTACGCCCTGCCGTGGAAACTCGGAGACATATTTCCGAAAGTGTTGAAGGCCGGAGAGAATGCCGGATTCCTTACTGCTGACGGAGCAAGACTCATCGATCCTTCAGGCCACCTGGAAGAGGGCATACCTTTCTGCCCGCCGGAAGGTGACGCCGGCACCGGAATGGTGGCCACCAATTCGGTACGCCCGCGTACCGGGAACGTTTCGGCGGGGACTTCATCCTTCTCGATGATAGTCCTTGAAAAAGATCTCTCGAAGCCTCACGAGGCGATTGACATCGTGACCACGCCTTCGGGCAACCCCGTGGCTATGGTTCACTGCAACAACTGCACGTCGGAAATCAATGCCTGGGTGAATGTCTTCAAGGAATTCTCAGAACTTATGGGAGACTCGCACGAGATGTCCGAATTTTATGAGCGCCTGTTCGCCGCCGCCGGAAAAGGAGACGCTGACTGCGGTTCCCTTCTCGCTTACAATTTCGTTTCCGGAGAGCCGGTTGCAGGGGTGAACGAAGGGTATCCGATATTCCTGAGACCGGTGACAGCCGGATTCAACCTGGCCAATTTCATACGCTCCCAGATTTATGCTTCCGTAGCGGTACTGAAGATAGGCAACGACATTCTCTTCAATGAGGAGGACGTCAAGGTGGACCGGCTGACCGGCCACGGCGGGCTGTTCAAATCTTCGGATACAGGACAGAAAGTTCTCGCGGCAGCGCTCGCATCACCGGTATCGGTAATGGAAACCGCCGGAGAAGGCGGAGCCTGGGGAATCGCCCTGCTGGCCGCCTATATGGCTGGAAGCGACGGTATGACTCTTGCGGACTGGCTGGATGACAGCGTCTTCGCCGGAGAGACCGGGCAAGTCATCAGGCCGGATCCCGAGGAGATCAAAGGATTCGATGCCTATATGAAAGCATACCGGGCATCACTTGCCATTTTCAAAAGAATGTAACAACTTTAAAAACAACAACGATTATGAAAAAAACATTTTTCCTGACATTCCTGACACTGGTTCTGACCATTTTGGTCTCTTCCTGCAATGATACTTACGGCACTTATGAATTCACGCGCATATTGGCAGGCAGCGTGGCCGACACCGTGAGCGGAAAACAAATCGAAGAATACTTCGCCGGAAAACCGTATTTCGCGCCAGGCAACAAAACTACAAGGACTGCAAAATACAATGAGGCCGTCAGCCTTGAAGAAAATGAATTCCGCAGACAACTGGACTCAGTGGACGATGACTTCATCATATCGCTTCTCGACAGGGATTCCAGTGATGTCGTAGAGATGTTGCTGTTTTGCCAGACCAGGAATCAGGTGATTGCAGTAGCCGGATGGGCCCCTGAAAAAGAAGAGGAAGAAAAAAATGACTGACGTGAAACCGGATTATAGGGAAATAACGGGACATTTCCTCGTCAAGGGCAAGGTGTCATCGGTTGAGCCGCTCGGAGAAGGTTTCATCAACGACACTCTCAAAGTGTTCGTAGAAGGCCGCGACGATCCCGCATATATACTCCAGAGAAAGAATCACGTCGTATTCCCGGACGTGCCGGCAATGATGGAAAACATACGCAAGGTCACTTCCCACATCCATTCCAGAGGAGCCGAGACCCTCACCCTCATAAGCACAACCGAAGGGGACCTCTGGTGGAGGGATGCCGGCGGCAACTACTGGACTATAACCGAATTCAACGCCGGGACGGTCAGTCCCTCCGTCGCAGACACTCCCGGTCTGGCTTTCCAGGGAGGGAAAGGATTGGGGGCGTTCCATAGACTGATGGCGGATTTCAACGAACCGCTTGCAGAGACCATCAAGGGCTTCCACAATATGAAATGGCGATTCTCCCAATGGGACGAAGCGCTCAAGCGGGATGCGGCAGGCAGGGCGTCCTCCCTCGCGGAGGAGATATCCTGGATTGAAAGCAGGAGAGACGCGATGCTCGCCTTCCGCGACAAATTCGACACAGGCGCATTTCCTGTCAGAGTGACACACAACGACACCAAAATCAGCAACTTCCTCTTTGATGCCGCAAGCGGTGAACTCCGATGCGCGATAGACCTCGACACCACAATGAACGGAACCTGGCTCAATGACGTGGGCGACGCACTGCGTTCATACACCAACACAGGTGCAGAAGATGACCGGAATCCGGACAAAGTCGGAATGTCGATGGAAATGTACAAGGCCTGGATGTCCGGCTACCTCAGCGAGACAAAGGGCCTGCTTGTGCCGGCAGAACTGGAGAATCTTGCATTCAGCGGACTGTACATCACTTTCGAGCAGGTTCTGCGTTTCCTGATGGACTATATCGACGGGGACAAGTATTACAAGACGGCATACCCGGAACACAATCTGGTACGCACACGGGCGCAGTACAGGCTGTTGTGCAGTATGGAAGAACAGTATTCCGAGATGAATGCGTTCGTGACGGAGTCCTGTGCCTGACAAGCCGGTCACTGCCGGTTGACTGAAGCCTCGTGGATGAAGCGGAAAACGGACTTCACGAAATCTTCCTGCAATCCCAGACCTGAAGCATCCGACAGAGCCTTCTTCATTACTCTGTCCCAACGCTCCGGCTGGATTATGGGCATCCCGCATTCCCGCTTCAGCATCCCTATCTCATCGCTGAGACGCATACGTGACGACAGGATTTCCAGCAGGCGGGCATCCAGCTCGTCTATGTTGTCGCGCAACACTGACAGCCGCTCACTCACCGCATCAGAGTTGCCGCGGCGCAGTTTGATATTGTCAATCAGTTCCGCCAGCTGCGCGGGGGTCAGCTGCTGATTACTGTCGCTCAGGGCTTCCTGCGGACAGCAATGGGCCTCTATCATAAGCCCGTCCATACCCAGATTCATCGCCCTTGCAGCCAGAGAAGGCACCAGAGCCGTGTCCCCGGCCATATGACTCGGATCGCACAGCATCTGCAACTGCGGGAAACGCGTCCTCATTTCTATTGCCTGCATCCATCTTGCCGCATTCCGGCCACTGACGTTGTCAAACGCCTGGAATCCCCTGAATATGAGACCGGGGTTGGTGATGCCGCAGGCCTGCAACCGTTCCACAGCTCCGGCCCACAACTCGATATCCTGACTCACCGGATTCTTAATCCAGACTTTCAAGCCGGACCCCGACAAGGATTCTGCAATCTCCTGCACCATAAAAGGATTGGGAGTGGTGCGAGCCCCTATCCACACAAAATCGAGACCGGCATCCAGCACAGCCTCGACGTGGCGGCGGGATGCCACTTCCGTACCTATGGGAAGCCCCGTCTCTGACCTCGCCTTCTTCAACCAAGCCAGTCCCTTGTCACCGACACCCTCGAACATCCCCGGATGCGTCCTCGGCTTCCACAGCCCGGCTCTGAAGGCGTTGGCGCCTGCCGGAGCGACGGACAAGGCGGTATCCAGTATCTGCCTTTCCGATTCCGCACTGCACGGACCCGATATAATATACGGGGACAAACTCATCGCTGCTCAGTGTAGAACAATATCATATCTTTCAGAGCCTCCTGACATACGGGGCAGAATCCCTCCACATCATTGCTCTTCATACGGCAGTTCTCGGCTCCTCTCCAGACTCCCGTCGACTGGTAGCCGCCCCCCTCGTAAAGGCTGACCCCGTTCTGTCCCATCATCGATTTCCACTTGGACTGGAAGTCTGCCATCGTCGTGATGTTTTTCTCCCACGGCTCCACGTCGGGATAGTAGTATTCGACGAACTGGTCATCATAGTAATACTCGTCGGCGAGGGCACCGAAACTGTGTCCGAACTCGTGTACGACCACGGGCTTGAAGAGCGGATGTCCGGCAGTGGTGAGGGTATATGAATTGTATATGCCTCCTCCTCCGTAGGTACCGGTGTTCGCAAGAATCACGA
Source organism: Bacteroidales bacterium (assembly GCA_024401975.1). Taxonomy (GTDB): domain Bacteria; phylum Bacteroidota; class Bacteroidia; order Bacteroidales; family UBA932; genus Cryptobacteroides. Next base: position 13,860 of record JAKSKB010000011.1, read on the forward strand.
TATGCTCGAACGGTATGCCTGCCAGAGCATCGTGCATCCTGCGCAAGCGGAGCGTAGTCAAGTAGCGCTCGGTATAGAAAGTGTCGAAACAGGCAGCGAGAGCCGTGTTTTTCCATTCCCCCATCCTCGGTATGCTCACCCCGCTGTCTTCGGATATCAGCGGCACAGCGAGGACGTTGAACCTGTCCTTCATCGAAGCGAAAGGCTCGTGCGAGAAAATGGCCTCCATCGCGGCACCGGCATCATTCAAGAACGACTCCCTTTCCTGCTCCGTATAGCCTTCGGCCACTATGGCGATATCTATGCAGTTTTCGCACGAGCCCCCCTGCCAGAGATATTCGAACTGAGCCGGATGCCGGCCAACGGGCCTTATCAATATATCGGAAGGATCAACGATATGGGTCAGGGATGCCGACACGTTGCCGTGAAAATCGAACAACTCCACCGTCACCTGGACCTTTTCCACCGGCATAGGGGCCAGAAAAACGTTTTCAAAACTCCGCCTTACGCGTGTAGCCTCCTCCGTGGCCTGCCACTCCTGAAAAAGGGTGCTGAAAGAAGTGCGATAGAGCACTTCCTCTCCGGATACGGACTTCATAGTCAACTGACCGCATCCCTGCACGGGCACGCTGTCCATATTGACGTTCCGCCCCGCCCATACGGGGTAGGACGACATCCCGTCGAGGGATATCGATGCCTCCCTGTCAGTCCCGGAAAAAATATAATCAAGCCTGAGAGTGGCATCCCACGCAGACACATTCAGACAAAAGGCCGACGCGACAGACACCAGCAACAACCTTCTCATAAATCTACCTTCCTTCATACATTTCTTCATAATATTTCATATAGTCACCTGAAGTGACGTTGTCCAGCCAGGCAGCATTGTCCAAATACCATTTCACGGTCTTTTCCATTCCCTCCTCGAACTGCAGCGAAGGCCTCCAGCCCAGTTCCGAACTCAGTTTCGTGGAATCTATCGCATAGCGCAAATCGTGTCCCGCCCTGTCCGTGACAAACGTGACAAGGTCATCATCCGCGCCCTCCGGCCTGCCCAGAAGGGAATCGGTCGTACGAATCAGAAGCCTGACCAGGTCGATGTTTTTCCATTCGTTGAACCCTCCGATGTTGTAGGTCTGGGCCGCCTTTCCCCTATGAAAAATCAAATCTATGGCCCTGGCGTGATCTTCCACGAACAACCAGTCCCGCACGTTTTCGCCCTTTCCATAGACCGGAAGCGGGCGGCGGTGAACTATGTTGTTGATGAACAGCGGTATGAGTTTCTCAGGAAACTGGTACGGCCCGTAATTGTTGGAACAGTTGGTAACTATGACAGGCATACCGTAGGTGTCGTGGAACGCCCTCACGAAGTGGTCCGACGAGGCTTTCGATGCGCTGTACGGGCTATGGGGGTCATATTTCGTATCTTCCGTGAAAAGCGAACCGTCAAATTCCAGTGCCCCGTACACTTCATCCGTTGAAATGTGATAGAACATTTTCCCTTCGAATCTCTCCGGAAGGGATTCCCAGTACTGTCTGGCCGCCTGCAACAGGCTCAAGGTACCGAGCACATTGGTTCGCGCGAAAGTGAACGGGTCACGTATGCTCCTGTCCACGTGGGACTCGGCGGCAAGATGTATCACACCATCGACCTTCATCTCCCGCATAAGCGCGCATACCGTGTCGAAATCGCATATATCCGCCTTTATGAACCGGTAGTTGGGGCTGTTTTCGACGTCCTTGAGATTGGCAAGATTGCCGGCATAAGTCAGCTTGTCCAAATTGACGATGCGGCAGCACGGATATTTGTTCACAAAGAGCCGGACAACGTGGCTGCCGATGAAGCCGGCGCCTCCCGTAATCAGAATAGTTCTTTCGAATTTCATATTTTCCATCACACAAAAATAATAAAAGTATCGGAGAATTTCCGTATTTTTGTAGAAATCGCATTTTATGGACACCCTCGGAAAGAGACCTGTGATATCGCTTTATACGGACGGCGCCGCGAAAGGCAATCCCGGTCCGGGAGGCTATGGAGTCGTACTCAAATGCGGTGATATGAGAAAGGAAATGTCGGAAGGGTTCGTCCTTACCACCAATAACAGGATGGAACTGCTCGCGGTCATCAAGGGTCTTGAAGCCATACGGTGGAGCAATGCGGAAGTGGAGGTGTACAGCGACTCGACCTATGTCGTGAACTCCGTGCGGAAAGGCTGGCTTGACAAATGGGTTGCAAGGGATTGGGCGAAAGTCAGGAACCCTGACCTCTGGAAAAGGTTTCTCCCCCTGTACCGCAGCCACAGGGTCAATTTCAACTGGATAAAAGGGCACGCCGGACACCCGGAGAACGAGCGTTGCGATGCGCTTGCGGTCGCCGCATACGGACAGCCTTCACTCGGACACGATGATATTTATGAAGAACAGTCGGAATAATATTTGAAAAGATATGTCAACAAAAGCAAAACCCGTCGTAGGCATCACCCAGGGCGATGGCAACGGAATAGGATATGAAGTAATAATAAAGGCCCTGGAAGACCCGCGCATTCTCGATGCATTCACGCCCGTCATTTACGGGTCATCCAAAATCTTCGGATTCTACAAGAAGTCCATACACGAAATAGGACAGATTGATACCAATGTGATATCATCGGCGGAAGAGGCGCACCCGAAACGCATCAACATAGTCAACTGCTTGCCCGACAACGTGTTCGTGGAGCCGGGCCAACCGACAGCGGAGTCCGCGAAAGCGGCGATGACTTCACTGGAGCAGGCCGTGCGCGACGTACGCAACGGCAGCATTGACGTACTGATTACCGCCCCCATCAACAAAAAAGCGATGGTAAACGAAGGATTCGGGTACACGGGACACACGGAATATCTGCAGAACGCGTTCGGAGTCAATGACATTGCGATGTTTATGGTCAGCGACAGCATCAAGGTCGGTGTCGTGACGGGACATATCCCCCTCAAGGACGTGCCAGAAAGCATAACGGAGGAAAAGATTCTCAGGAAACTGCGTGTCATCAACTCTTCCCTCAAACGTGATTTCAAGGTGGACGAGCCCCATATCGCGGTACTCAGCCTCAACCCCCACAGCGGGGACGGCGGCCTGCTGGGAAGCGAAGAGCAGGAAATAATCATCCCCGCGATAGAAAAAGCGCAGGAAGAAGGAATTCTGGCATTCGGTCCGTTCTCTCCTGACGGCTATTTCGGGATAGGGCAATACAGCCACTTCGATGCCACGCTGGCCATGTACCACGATCAGGGACTTGAACCGTTCAAGGCACTTTCGTTCGAGGACGGGGTCAACTATACGGCAGGCCTGCCCATCGTCCGCACATCTCCCGACCACGGCACCGCTTACGAGATGGCCGGACGCGACGAAGCCAATCCGCGCTCGATGAGAGCCGCCATCTTCAAGGCCATCGACATTTTCCGCAACCGTCAGGACTATGATGCCCTGATTGAAGGCAAGATGGAAGAAAGGAGGCCTGCTGAAGAGAGGGAGCAACGCCGGGGAAAATCACAGATAGCCTGAGAGACGTGGACTGCCGGAAGAACACCCGGCTCACCTGTCAGCATTCCGTGCCACGGCAGCCTCTACCGCATCGTACTCATAACCTCTTCCGAGAAGGAATTTGAGAAGTTTGAGCCGGCGCCGGGGGTCAGCTGCAAGGGCTGTCATCTTCGTCTGCGCCAGTCTGGCCCGCCGCTCGTCCGCCCTATCCCCGTCCACTTCCGACAATGCCGCCGATATGTCCTGTTCGGAAACGCCCTTAGCCCTCAACGCGAACCTTATCTTGAGAGGCCCCCAACCGGTCAGAGAAGCCTTGTCCCTGGCGAAAGCGGAAGCATAGCGCCTGTCATCGACGAAACGGTCTTCCACCAGAAGTCTGACGAGTTCATCAGCGGAAGCGGCATCACCTTCAAGTGCCTTCAAGGCCTTTGCGCGTATTTCTTTCACACAATACTCCCTTTTCGCGCACTGCGCCTGAAAGCGGTTGATAATCTTTGTATCCATCACAATTCGAATCCGACAGAAGCCGAAACGGTCCATTGGGTCATAAGTGAGTTCCACCCGGTCTCAATCATCAGCGGGCCGAAAAAGGCATCATATCCGACCCTGACTCCTGCCTGCGCACAGATTCCGTCCATTACGGTAATCTGCTCCCCCAGTGTGGCGGCATCCTTGAAAATGCCGGCCGGCAGCGATGCGTAGAATTTCTTCCACACCCTGACCCTTGGTTCCAGCGTCAGGGATGAGAACACTTTGTCGAAGGCAACCGGATTAAGGATTCCGAGCAAGGGCAGCTGTTGCTCGAAATACCTTCCCCTCATATCCCCTCCGGCGTAATTGCAGTCAACCGTAGAGGGTGTCCCTGAAGAAAACAGCATACGGGTGTCGAAATTCAGCAGGAATGCGAATCGAGAGTCTCCACCAAACGCCGCCCTGACGTTGATGTCGGCAGCGTGGAAATTGCCCTGATAGAGCGGTTCGGCTCCGGCAAAGGCCCATCTGTAGCCCACTCTGAAATCCACTCCCCGCGTCGGGAATGCCTTGTTGTCCATAGTGTAAGCCCCGCCTTCAACAAAAACCGAAGCCTTGCTCTCCTTGTGCCGGTCCACGTCCGGATTCGTGGCGGCATTCACGGCAGCATTTGTCCATACGTTGTAGAACTTGTTGTAGTCATACCGCACCCCCACTTTCCAGTCGAATATCCGCGTCGTCATATTGGAAAGGTACAGTTTCGCTCCCAGATTGCACATCGACACAGAATATCCGTCTCCGAGGGAGTTGAACGAGAATTGAGGCCTGTATCCCGAAATCTCCGCATTGAAAGTGGGAAGGAAGGGAGTGTCATAGGCATATCTGACAGTCGCGCCAAAATTCTTTCCGAGCCGCAGGGTTATATCCAGCTTCGAGCCCGTAAGCTTGTATGCATAAAGACCGAAATTCACGCACAGGGCCACAAAATCCTGGGTGTCCACCCTGGCCCCCATACCGAACCTGTGTATAGGGCCCTTGGTGCAGTGGAAACACAACTCATACCCGCTGCCGTCCTCCAGAAGCTCGTACATTATATCTTTGAAAGCCCCGGTAGCGTACAAGCGGTGCAAGGCAGTCTTCAATTCGCCCGCCCCGACAGAGTCTCCGGCCTTTATCGGAATGCGTTTCATCAGATATTCCGCTTCCTCATCCAGGATGCCTTCGAAACGTATTCCGGAGAGCCGCAGCCGTTCGTTATGCACGTCTATGGCCGCAGGCGACTGAAGAGAGTGCTTCCGGCCAGCCATAAGAGTACGCACGCCGGCAAGTTGACCGGATACGCCTTTCGCGGCCTCGTATCCGCGTTCCATCATTATCTCTATATTCTTCTCACTGAAACTGAGCATATTGTACCCGTCGAGATTCGGCTTGATGAAGATGTCCGTCCTATCCACGTTCTTGTCGAAGGCCGGCTGGCCGAGCATACCCACGGCCTGCATCACGATATCGGCGATGTTGTTGACCTCCTCATAGTCCTTGCCCCTGTCAGAAAGGTCCACTCCGATTATTATGTCGGCACCGGTGGCTATGGCAATATCCGTCGGAAAGTTGTTGCGGGTACCTCCGTCCATCAGAATCATCCCGTCAGTCCGCACCGGGTCGAAAAGCCCGGGAATGGACATCGTGGAGCGCAAGGCCAGAATCAATGAACCGGAAGTCCAGTTTTTCGCCTTGCCGGATACAAGATCCGAAGCCACGCACATAAAAGGTATCGGCATTTCGGAAAAATCGATGTCGCTCTGGTACCCCACTGACCGGCTGCTGAAAATTTCATAGACATTGAGACCGGAAACGTATCCCGAAGGCAGACTGCTGAGCAGCCTGTCATTGCCGGCTCCCAATCTCACCCCGCTTCCCGATTTTTCGGATTTGAAATCCCGCTTTCTATACTTGAACGGCATCGAAAACGCGAACTTGTTGAAATACATATTGTCCGAGTAGGAGATATGGCTGTTGTCCAACTCGTCGGCGAGAAGCTCATCCCAATCCGCCGTCGTGAAAATCGTGCGTATATCCCCTGACTTGTAGCCCAATGCATACAGTCCTCCGACAAGCCCTCCCATACTTGTCCCCACGATGAAATCGATGGGGATGTCCTGTTCTTCGAGATATTTCAAGACGCCCACGTGGGCAGCGCCTTTCGCGCCTCCTCCGCTGAGTACAAGCGCGACCGTGGGGCGACAAACCTTTATGGAATCCATCTTGCTCCGATATTTCAGAAGCGCCAGGGAATCGGCGACGGGGTCGATGCTCTCCGCCGAAAGATGCAGGGCGTCACTTCCGGCACGGACCGGAACCGAAAAACAAAGGGAAGCGGCCGCCGCCAGCAGCATCATCGTCAAAGCAATCGGAAGAAATCTTTTCATAGCAGTCAATCTTTGATGGTCTGCCGTCCGGCAAGCAGGCCGCAGGCAGCCAGAATATCCTCCCCCCTCGATGCCCTTATGGTGCAGGTGACGCCGTGCGAAGACAGACGATCCCTGAATCTTTCCATCACCACGTCAGGGGGACACTCATAGGGAAAATCCGGTATCTTGTGAAATCTTATAAGGTTCACGCGGCACTCCATCCCCGAAAGGAGGCGTATGAGCGCGTCGGCGTGACGCTTGTCATCGTTGAAGCCCGCAAACATCGTGTATTCGAAACTCACGCGTCTCTGTCCGCTGAAATCATATTGTCTCAAAAGTTCTATGATTCGCGCTGCAGGCCACACCTTCTGCGCAGGCATCATCTCCAGACGCTCATCAGAGAAGGGATTGTGCAGACTGACAGCCAGATGGGACCGGAATCCGTCAAGGTAGCGTTTCAACCCTGGCAAGACTCCTATAGTGCTGAGGGTTATGCGCTTCGGGCTCCAGGCGAACCCCCATTCGGAAGTCAGCGCCGTCAGTGCCCTGAATACGGCATCGGCATTGTCCAGAGGCTCCCCCATCCCCATAAACACGGCATTGGTAAGTTCTCCGGCCTCGTCCACCGACAGAAACTGGTTGAGGATGTCGGATACTGACAGATTGCCGTGAAAGCCCTGCCTTCCTGTCATACAGAATCGGCATCCCATCCTGCATCCCGCCTGAGAAGATACGCAGAGCGTCTTGCGCTCGCCGTCGGGTATCATCACGGCCTCTATGAAAGACTCCCCGCAGGAGGACACCCCGGGACAGCTGACCTTGAAAAGGTATTTTTTAGTTCCGTCACAGGAAACGGACACAGCCGCCGGGGCGGAAATCCCTACACTGAAGGTGGCCGAAAGCGTCTGCCGCGCCGCCTTGGATATGTTGGTCATCTCATCGAAAGAACGGGCGCCTGACACATACATCCAACGCGCCAGCTGCGAACCGGTAAATGCGGGCAATCCCAGAGAGACAGCCGCCGCCCTGAGTTCTTCCGGAGTCTTTCCCAGGAGATTCTCTTTCATCAGGACAAAAATAAAGAAATTTTCATCGAAAATCCATCGTTTTTTTGTATTTTTGCACCGCGCATTCAAATCATTCATTCTATGAAGAAATTAAAACTTTCATTGACCCTCGCATCGTGTTGCCTGGCGACAACCCTGTCGGCACAAGGCATCCCGGCCGGGGACTCCACTTTCACACTGACAACAATTGCGGAAGTGACCGTCAAGGGTGAGGACATCACCCGACTCAGCACCGTCTCCGCAACCGGAGCCCTGCAGGGCCAAGTACCCGGAGCGACCATCATCCAGAATTCCGCACAGCCGGGAATGGGATACAATATCAACATCCGCGGTATCGGCACATTCGGCGACTCCAACCCCCTCTACGTCATTGACGGAATTGCGGGCGGAAGCCTCGAGGCCCTCAACCCCGCCGACATCGAGTCGGTCGAGATTCTGAAGGACGGGGCGTCCACGGCACTCTGGGGTATCCGAGGCGGAAACGGCGTAGTTCTGGTAACCACCAAACGCGGCGGGGGAGGCCGCACCAAAGTATCGTATGACGGCTTCTACGGATGGCAGAACGTCTCCAAGATGCCCTCCATGACGACAGCCCAGGACTATATGATTCTGATCAACGAAAGAGGATTCAACGAATCGGGGGCCCTGATCAACTGGGAGAATCTGCTTCCGGAAAATCTCTACAACGCCATCCGGAACGGGCAGAGCACGAACTGGCTCAACGAGGTCTATAAGAAGGGCGCCCCAACCACCAACCATACCGTCAACGTAAGCGGCGGCCAAAAGGGGCACACCTACTCCGTAGGTCTCTCCTACACAGGCCAGGACGGCATCATCAGGCCGGAGAGTTCCTCCTTCAGGCGTTTCAACCTCCGAGTCAACACCGACAACGTGGCCATACGCAGCAAGCGGGGCCTGGATATTCTCACAATCGGCGAGACCCTCAACCTGAACTACAACAAGAGGCACACACTTGCCGAAGGTGACAGGAACTGGAACTCGATACGCAACTACCTGAGCGCCTGCCCGCTGCTTCCCGTTTACGGTGAAGACGGCAGCTTCTTCGACGCCGCCGCGCGCGAGGCAAGCGGCTGGAACTTCGGTACTGACGAAACTGCAATGCATCCCATCCTCATCGACAACAATACCGCGATGGGGCTCAATTCAAGCACCAACCTCAACATTCAGGGCAGCTTCTACATCCAGCTCCAGCCCATAAAGGGACTCAAGCTGAAGTCCACGGCCGGCTACCTGCTTTCGACGGGCGAGACCACCACCGAGGAGAAGGTTTACCGCGTCAATGAAAAATACTTCAACGACGAGGCTTCCACCACAAAGACAACCTTCAACAACCGGAACCGCTCCTGGGAGAACACCCTTTCCTACGATTGCACGATTGCCTCGAAGCACAACCTGGGCGCCCTCGTCGGCATGTCAGCCGAGAAGTGGACGCTGCACGAAACCCCGGGGATTCTCCTCGCATACTTCGCGAACCTCCACTACAACTACGACAACAGGTACACAATCTCCGCCACATATCGCACTGACGGCTCATCCTACTTAAAGAAAGACCACCGTTGGATGTCCTTCCCTTCGGTATCCGCAAGCTGGACAATATCGAACGAGCGCTGGATGAAACCGGTCAAGGACTGGTTCAGTCTTCTGAAGCTCCGTGCATCCTGGGGCGTCAGTGGCAACCTCAATACCGCCAACATACTCAACTACAACGCCTTCGCTTTCAATGCCGCCGGCTATACCTTCGGCAACAAGGCCTCCGACAGCACGAGCGCTTTCATCAACAGCATCGAAAACGGCGACCTTACCGGCGAGACCTCCAAACAGTTCAACGTCGGCATTGACGTCAGGTTCTTCGACTCTCGTCTCGGCCTGAGCATCGACGGCTACCACAGGACGTCGAGTGACTGCATAATCCCCGTTTCAGACCCTACGGCACTCGGGACGCTTACCACTTACCTGAACAGCGGTGAAATCCGCAACGCGGGTATTGAATATGCCATCGACTGGGGCAAGTACACGGGCGACTTCCAGTACGGCATCAAACTCAACGGGGCCTGGAACAGGAACGAAGTCGTGCGCATCGGGACTGCCGACCGGATTCTTCACGGAGCGAAGGACGTGCTGAGCGACAATACCGGCGAAATCTACCGTTCGATGGTCGGCCAGCCCGTAGGCGTCTTCTACGGCTACAAGACCCTCGGCGTATTCCAGAATCACGACGAGATAGTCAACTATCCGGGTGTCAAATTTGACGACACCATACCCGGAGAACTCATCTATGCCGATATCAACGGTGACGGCATCCTCAACGAAGAGGACCGTACGGTGCTGGGCAAGTCCCACCCGGACGTTACCACCGGCATCAACCTCTGGTTCGCATACAAGGGCCTCGACCTGAGCATCAGCGGCTACGGCGCTTTCGGTCAGCAGATTGTCGCCTCCTACAGCGCATTCACCGAGAACCAGACGGCCAACTTCACCTCCGATATGCTCGACCGCTGGTGCGGTGAAGGGACCTCCAACACCCTCCCCCGCCTCGGCTACGGCTTCAACAGGAACTGGGGCCGGGTCTCCGACCTCCTTGTCCAGGACGGAAGCTATTTCAGGCTCTCCAACATCACCCTCGGGTATGACTTCAAACATCTTATCAGGAACGACGTGATAAGCCGCTGCCGCCTCTATGTCGCAGCCCGGAACCTCGCGACCCTGACCAAGTACAGGGGGGCGGACCCCGAACTCAACTACAGCGCGGGCGAAAGCTGGATGCAGGGCATCGACCTGGGCTCCTATCCGACCGCAAAAACGTTCCTTGTAGGTATTAACCTTTCATTCTAGTGAATTATGAAAAAGACATTGAAATACATATCGGCCATATTCCTTGCTTCGGCAGCAGCCGTATCCTGCGGCGACAGGTTCCTTGAAACCGAAGGTCCCGCATACTCCGACGCAAATTTCCCCGCAACAGTCGAGGATGTATGTCAGATGGTAACCGGCGTCTATTCGTCCCTTTATTCCGCCTACAACGACTGCGGCGCGGCAACCTGGTTCGTTTACTCCAACATCGTCTCCGACGAGGAGCTCGGCGGTGGCGGCGGCAATGACCTGGACGTACAGGCGATGGACCGTATGCTCTATAACGACAGGGACTTCTTCGCCCCGTTCTGGAGATACTGCTATGAGGGAATCAACCGCGCTAACCGGGTTATCGACTACATCGACAACGTGACCTGGGATAACAATGAAGATCTCCGCAGCCAGTGCCTGGGCGAGGCCCGTTTCCTGCACGCATACTTCTACTTTATGCTCACCCAGATGTTCGGAGACGTCCCTCTCCTTACCGCCTCCTACATAACCGAAGAGATGCTGCCCCCGGCAAGCGCCGAAGAGGTCATCTATCCCTATATCATAAGCGAACTGGAAGCGGCAAGGAATCTGCTGCCACCCACGTCTTATTCCGGTGCCGACCCGAACTGCGGCCACGTAACAAAATATACCGCAGAGGCCCTTATGGCAAGGGTAGCGATGTTCTACTGGGGATTCTACAAACATATAACAGAATTGGTGACAGCAGGCGGCCAACAAATTCAACTTGTGGAATTTGAAGGTTGTTATGGCGGGGTTCGCTCAACGGACGACATAGTCGCAGCTCTTAAGGATATTGTTGCCAGCGGAAAATTCGGACTTCTTGAAGATTTCCGTTCCCTCTGGCCCTACTCCAACAGGGCTCTCTGGGATTGCACTAAGGAGAATGAGTGGACGCCCGGCAAAAGCTATATGTATATAGCTGATATGGACAGGGAAAACTGCTTCCACGAGAACGGCGACGATGACGCCTGCACCTCACGCGAGGTCCTCTTCTCCGTCCGCTGCAACACCACCCCCGGCAGGACCAACAACCTGACCTGCCTTTACGGCTTGCGCCAGCCCGGAGCCGACGGCATATTCCCCGCGAATACCGGACAGGGGTACGGCACGGTCAATCCCGGCTTATGGGATATGTGGACACAGGCGGAAAACAATCAGTCTATGTCTTATACGGATATACGCAAACTGGGCTCCATCTTTGACCTCAGAGACGAACTTGCCGGATACACATTCGGCTACGACAACGCCATGGAGGAAGCAGGCTACGCCCAGAAGAAGATTCAGACGATTCAAAGTTACATCGGAGACAAACTGTTCCTCAACGCGATGTCTTCGGGCTATTACTACGGCGACGGCACGACCGACCTCGGCCTCAGGAACAATCCTACCGACATCATACTCCTGCGCTATTCCGACGTGCTTCTTATGATTACCGAACTAACGGGAGATCCAAGTTATATGAATCAGGTTCAGAGGCGGTCAGGTGTGCCCGAAACCGCGTATTCGCTTAAGGCCATGCAAGATGAACGTCTCTGGGAGTTTGCCTGCGAGGGTATCCGCTGGACGGATATGCGTCGTTGGAGCGGCAATGAAGGCGAGGCGAACTGCTACTGCGCAAAGTCTCTCCAAAACAACCAGAGCGGCAAGTACATCTACAATATGGGCCAGAAGGAGGTGCACAAGTACAACTATGCGGAACGCTATGTCCAAACCGACGGGTTCCTCGACTACCCCGAGTCCGTGGTAACGGCTTCCGACGGCCGCATCCAGCACAAGGAAAGCTGGGGCGCTTCCGCTTACTTCGACCGCTGTCGATAGTCCTTTTCTTCCGGAAGTGTCGGCAGAAAAGGGGCTGACTCTAATTAAGAAGCCGCAGGCTTGCCGTGAGGCAAGCCTCAGCGCCGTGTCGCAGTGAGCGAAATGAACATTGAGCCACGGAGACACCCGCTGGAACGCAGTGAAAGCGGCAAGCAGTTTCTACCTACCGTATTTCACAATCTTTCCGCCGAATCCGTGGAGTTTGAAACGGACTCCCCACTCATCAGGGAACGCCGGCAGCAGATAATCCACTCCGTCATAAGTTTGAAGAACCATTTCCTGCAGGGTAATAAGCAGATTGCTTCCGTGGTCCTGATCGGGAGTCCAGTCATAATTAGGTCCCCAGAACACAGGGAAGCGGAAGGCGGCATTGGAGTTCTCGATTTTCTCCAGCAGCATACGGGCAGCTTCGTCTTTCAGACCCAGTCTCGCGGCTTCCTGACCGTCCTGAGACCAGCCCACATTCGACTTTTCGTTCCTGCGCTCAAACGACTCCCTTCCCGTCTGAAGATTGTCCGTGGCAATGTTGCAGAGATGATACGGAAATATGGGATAAAGCTCCGGATTCTCACAATTGGTCCTTGCCGGATTGAAGGAACCGGCCGGTGCAAATACAAGGACGCTGTCAACAGCCATCCGGGGGACTGAAGGCAAGGAGGATGCAAGCCTTTGCCACAGAGCCCTGTCTTCCGAGGTGCCCAAATCATCAGGAAGTGCCATAAGGCGTGGGAGCACATCGTTCAGACCGCTTATCGTAGGAGTGTCATTGACTACGTCATACCAATACGTTTCAAGGCTTTGGGTCGGGGAGATGACAAGTTTGCCGAAGTCATCCCTGCCGAATGCCCTGTCATAGAAGACCAGGAACTCGCGCGCATACGGCAAAGCCCTCTGCTCCAAGAATTTCCTGTCAGACGTGTAATCATAGTAGTCAAGCATAAGAGATATCATCTCCAAAGAGGAGCTCCAGTGCATCTTGATATACATATTGCCCGGCAAGGCGTCCGTGCATCCGCTTCTGTCCCACCTGTAATCACTGCAGCAGAACGTCCCGAACACTGTCGCCGTCTCCGGGCTGAGGGCTCCTTCAACCCCGCACAGGGCACGGGCATTGGCCTTCATCATCGGGAGATTCTTGAAATAGTGCTCGAAGAGTGGCTGCATCATATCGAAATCTCCGGATTTCAGCATAGGATAATACGGAAGACGCGTATTCTGCCACCAGTAATCTCCACCCCAGCGGCGATAGTCCGGATCAAAATCGGTGGAAGAATCTGTAAATCTGGAATCCACCGTAAACAACGTGCCGTTGAACTTTATCGGGAATTTACCACGGCCCGCGCACGCCTGAACCCATCTCTGTAAAATATAAGCCCTGTTGATTCTGTCTCCTGTCACGACATCCGGCGTCTCGACAAAGATATAACTCCTGTTCCAGAACCTGCGCCAGAACCTGGAAGTCCTTCTGGCGGATTTGCCGCACGAAGGCGCGGATGCGCTTATCTTCGCCACCTCCGCAGTCCACTCGTCAGGGTTCGGGTAAATCCCGCTTTCCGATGCAATGCGGATGTCGATGTCCTTGACAGGACCATCGCTTGCAAGCTCGCGCGGTGACAGTTTCCTGAGATTCTTTCCTTCCACCCGGAATCCGAAACACCGGTTCAAGAAAGGGTCGCGGGCCGCCCTGTCTTCTATCTCGATACCCTGAAGGTCCAAAGTCCTGTCATAAGAAGAACAGCAGTTGTGATGTCTGACCACCACCGCACCTTCACAGTCAAGTATGTCATCAGGATATCTGTAAAACTCCAGAGTGTCGGGGAATCCGGATATCGAACGGACAAGATCGTCTGACTCGACAGAAGCGATTTTCTTCAACTTATCCCTCCAGACCTCGGCTTTCACGGATACTGAGACTCCGTCTTCCGACTTTCCGGCGATGCGGATGACAGGTTGTCCGCTGTCTATCCAGAAAGACAAATCCAGCCCGGAGCGTTTCAACCTGATACAGCCGTCATCAAGGTCCAATGTCTGGCTGAAATCGGCAAAAGAGGTGATTGAAGGCGTAAAACTGACTCTTACCCGCCCCAATTTGTACAATTCTCCCGTCTCGCTCCAACAGTCGGTCCTCGACATATAGAACACAAGATCCCCGTTCCGTTCCACCCATACGTTGGCGGCCATCTCGCCATTTCCTATAGGCATACTGCCGGATGCATCCTCTGAAGGGGTGGTCCATATCAGATTGTACCGGCCAACGTCCGCCCCTGACATTTTGTCTCCGCGCGCCGGAAGAATCCAACCCGCAAGCAGGAGGGCAGCCATCAATGCAGTTCCCCTCATACAGACAGGACTCCTCATATCCCCATATCCGTCAGAATGCCTCTATGTCGCTGTCACGGCTCTGGAAACCGTCGCCGTCACCGACAAGTTCCTTCACGTCCATACGGATGTAACGCGCCCTTACAGGCTCGCCGATGCTTATGAGACGACGCGAAGGGTCATTGATTATGTTGTCGAACTCGCAATCAGCCACCTTTTTCCATACCCTCCCGTCAGTGCTGACGCTCATACTGGCGCGGCTCACATAGTCGCCGTTGCGGTTATCCGTGTTGGATATGAAATAGAAGCCTGACAGCAACAATGACTCACCGCAGTCGATGACCGTTTCAAACGGTCTGATGTCGATTTTCCAGTTGCTCCGGTCATAGCCGATCCGTGTCTCGTAAACTTCGCCCGTCTCGCCTCCCACGATGGAGATAGCCTTCACGATGCCGTTCTGGAACTTGAACGGCTCCGTATATAGCGGAGAATTCTCATCGGGCTCGCTTCCGTCCGTCGTATAATGTATCCGCGCGCCCGGATTGAGGTTCGACATACAGTTCTGGCTGTTGCGCAGCCAGGCGATTGCATTCGCATCCGGGACAATGGTGACGAAGCCTTCGGCACTGTAAAGCGAGGTCAGATTGAAAGGCTTCTCAGGATAGAAATGGGCGCTGAATACATTCAGCACGGCTTCCGCCCTTGATTCGGACACACGCACCCTTACGCGTTCGGCAGTCGTGGTCGGGAAACGCACTATGCGCTTGTGACCGATATTGGCACCTGTGGCAACTTCCCTCCAGCGACCGTTTTCCATCACGTCAATATGGAATTTCTCTATACGCTCGCCCGTATATCCTATGGGCTCGCACAGGACGACTCTGTTCACCTTGCAGGACTTGCGGAGTTTCATATCCAATCCACGCCCAACGGCGACCGCTTTTTTGAGATTGCGACGGCAGAGGTTGACCCCGTAAGTGGCTCTGATTCTCTTTCCCACCTCTTCAAGTGTCCTTACGTCGCGCTCGCCGAGCACCCCGTCCTTTGTGGGGGGAACGTTCAGGATGAAGATGGAATTTCCTCCCACCGAACGCTCGTAGATGTCAAACACGTCATCCGCCGTCCTGACGGGCTGTTCGTCCTCGTTGCGCCAGAACCATCCGCCCCGGATGGACGTGTCCGTCTCGCCCGGCTGATAATGCAGCCAGAACGGCTTGCGCGTGCCCAGAAGTATCTTTCTGGTCCCGAGTTCACGATCCATTATGTCATAGTAGGAATTCATCTTGTCCGGATTTTCCCCCACGTACGGGATGACGTTCCATTCCTGTTCCCGCGTGTCGCCGCTCTCGTTGCCGCACCATCTGATATCCTCGCGTCCGAACACTACTGCATCAGGTACAAGCGTGCGTATGAGTTCGCGCCAGGCAGCGTAGTTGTACTGCTGGTTGCCCTTGCGCCTGGGGTGCGCTCCGTCGAACCACACTTCATCTATGGGACCGTACTCGGTCAGGATTTCGAAAAGCTGGCTCAGAAAATATTCGTTATAGTCATCCACCTCGAAGTTGAACGTCCGCTTATCGGCGAAAGGACGCCCTTCCACCAGTTTGGGTATGGTGCGCATCGTTATCTCGCTGCCGTTGCCGTAAAGGCCTCCATCCTCCATCTGATAGAGATCCGCCGGAGAGAGATAGATTCCAAGTTTGAGACCGTATCTGGCGCAGGATTCACTGAGAGCGCGGAGGATGTCTCCCTTGCCGTTTTCAAATCCGGAAGACATTATTCCGTGCTTCGTGTAGCGCGTCTGGTAGAGGACAAAACCGTCGTGATGCTTTACCGTCAGCACGACCTTCTTCATCCCGGCATCCTTCATCACGCGGCACCACTGGTCGGTGTCGAGATTCTTGAGGTCGAACACCTCAGGGTCCTCGGCCCCCGTTCCCCATTCACGACCGGTGAAGGTGTTGGGGCCGAAATGCACGAAAGCTATGAATTCGTCATCCATCGCAGCCTGCTGACGGGCTGAAGGCCTGGTATCGACCGCTTTCGCGATAATCTGTTCGGGAGTGTCATCCTCTTCCACAAGTATCGTATTCACATTGTCCGGGTAAACCGTCGTGGTGCAGGAGATGGCAAGGATGCCAATCAATGGCAAAAGTAAATTTCTCATCATGTCGTGTGTCTTTGATTTTATCTGTCAATGCAAATCTCTTTCAGTGTAAGTGAAAGTGGTGCTGCCTATGGAGAACATCGTCCGCTGGTAAATCCTTACGACTTCATCCGGTTTGAGTTCGCGTTTGCCGTCTATGAACACTCCTCTCTCCAGCGCGCAGAGATACAGTTTCGAGTCGCGCATAAATATCCTGGCATTCACCGGAGCCACGTCGTTCCTGATATCCCAAGACAACTGAATGTCGCAATCAACGGATTTCCCTATGGTGACTGCGGCCGCCGGGTTGGAGCGGAACCACTTGTACAGGGCGATATCCGTGGACTTCATACATCCTTCGGTATGCAGTACGTAATTGTTGGACTTGGGCGCTGATTTGGCAAGGGCGAGAGCTATGGACGCGCAGAAACCGAGGAATACCAGAGATATCAGTATGCGGTAGTCCTCCGCGAACAGATACAGTACATAAGCCCATCCGAAAGCAATGAGGGCTGCTGCAAGGAAAAAGGCATAGAAGCGCTTGTCGGGTTTCGCCATCGGAGTACGGTATGTAAGGATTACCGACATACCGTATGCGAGAGCCAGCCAGAACACCAGTTCCACACTCTGTTCGAGAACCGGATTTTCAACGGCGATGGTGAACGCGTCATTCAACATGAACAGTATGAAGGCAAGCAGGCCCGCCGCCAGAGTGCGTCCCGCCACATACGCTATTTTTTCCCGGCGGGCTCTCTTGCTGTCAATCTGCAGACTCAGCATAAACGAGAGAGATACGGCAAGGATGAAGGACAAGGAGGGCAGGTATGACATATACGAATTGTAAACGTTCAATTCGCTGCCATAGGCATACGAGTTCGGAGACGAATTGAAGACGTTGGTGACTAAACTGCCGTTTAATGACGGCACCAAGTCCTCCATGAACAGGTAGAATACCAGCCAGCTGACAATCGCGGCTATCACGGACATATAAAGCCATTTCGCAAAGAATGGAGCATTGTTCCAGTCGAAGATGTTGGAAGAGTTGTAATAGAAGGAGCCGCTCTTGCACCGTGACCCGTAATCGGGGCAATGGTAGTTGTTCTCTTCCCAACATCCCAGATGCATAGTGTGTGAGCATTTCGCGACTATGGTATCCCCTTTCTTGAACGGGGCCTTGCAGAGATAGCAGCTTTCCGCCACATTCATTCCGTTCAGACACATATTCGGTCCCACGTAGCCGCTCACGTATTTCTTGCGGAACAGATTGTATCTTGCACGGGGGACGATGAACTGAAGAATAAGATAAAGGAGCAGAAGGATATCCAGAAGCAGGAACCCTCCCCTGATGGCTATTATCTTACTGCTTACCCCGTGGACTATCACCGGGAAGAATTTGTTGCCGACCGTGTAACTCGTGGAGCCGTAGAGTGGTGAGTCCTCACCATCGGACTCTATCGTGACTTCTATTCGGCGCGGGACTCCATCCATTTCCAGTCCCGCATGATTGTCCATCAGTATCAGGAATTCCCTTTCCGACAGTCCGACCTCCCGCTCGAAGTGATTCCGGCATTCCGCCCAGATGAATTTATCCTGATAGAGGCCGCCAATCCTGTCGCAGAACGCAATGAGGGTTTTGTTTGAGGAATCCGCATTCTCCTGTCTCATATTTATATAAAAGAAGCAGGCATCCGACTTGGCCTCCCCCGCATACTCGACCAGCCTGTGTTCTATGTCGAAATGCTCCGGGTCATAAGGCTCCCGTTCACCCCACACTTCCCCGTCCGACAGGACGAACATCGCGTGTCGCGGACATTTCCCCATAGGCCCCGTCCCGGCGTTCAGTTCGAGGAGTTTGGAATGTATTCCGCGATAAAGGCACTTGTCACCGGCACCGCTGTCCTTATAGAACCTGCTGTCCAGAATGTAGTCCGTGAGCAGTTCTGTCTCCGTAATCACGCCGCCGGACTTGAGAAACGCTATGTAAAGATTGTCCCTGTTCAGGAAAGTGTATATCTGGCGGACCACGTCGCGTTCCTCATCGATGAATTTCTGCGGAAGCGTAAGATCGACAAGCACGAGCGAGCTCATTCCGATTTTCTCGAAATGCTCCGCCGTAATGTTTTTTACGCCTTTCACCTTCAAGGGCTTCACCGTATTGACGTGAGGCAGCGAGGATTGAATGCTCTCCTTGACCGTAACATTGTCACCAAGGCTGTCCACATTCAGGAAACCGTTGAATCCGTCCTTGACCGAGACATACAGTTCCAACTCTTCGTAATCCTGCGAAAAAACGATGGTGTCTATCTGCAGGGTTTCACTTACGGAGGGCGCAATCAGCTCCCCGCAGGACACAGACATCGTCCCCAAAAGCGCAAGCAGCGCCAAAAGTTTGAATATATTGTATTTCCTTTTCATATCCATAATAACGGAATAAATCATATCTGCGGTATATCCTCATCCTTGTCGTGAAGCATCTCAGCCATCTTCTTTGCAGATTCCCTTGCCTGCTTCGCCGTCTTGACATAGTTCCCTATGAAGACGATGAACATCATTATGATTGAAACGGCCGCGATGCTCATAAGGTAATCCTTCGCTCTTGCCACAAGAGGCTTGAATTCCATCTGCTGTATCTCCGATGAAAGCCGTTGCACTTTTATAAAAGTGTCCTGAAGCGCTTCCATCCTCTCGTTCAACCCCGGATTTATCGAAGCGGCATCCTTGGCGGTCTGATAGGCGGCCATAATGTCGGCGAAGCCCAGCTGTTCCTTCGTCTTAAGCTGTTCCAGAAGCTCGGCGCTCTGCTTTACGAGTGACAGTTTGAAAGCCTGTTCCCTCAATTTCTCATACGCCTCAAGCTGCTCCGTCATCAGTTCTTCCGCATCATTGAACTGTCCGGCTTTCTCTATCTGAGTCCGGCGCTTCTCCACCGCCCCGGTGACAAAAGTCCGCGCCGATTCATAATCATCCGCTATTGACAGCAAGGCATTGTCTTCCAGTATGGTGTCATACCTGCTCTGGAAAAGTCCGTTCCATTTGGCATCGAGTATGTTCAGCGAACGCTCCACGGCGTCCAGCTGATTGGAAGAGGCATTGTCCAGATTTTGGCCAAGCGTACGCATATCATCCAAATAGGCGGACATCTCCTTGGACATCTCCGTCTTCGAGAGTTCATACAGATATTGTTTCTGCCCGAAAGAGACAGAAAGCGATGCAAACAGCATAGCGGATATCAGCACACACTTCCTCATCTGCAAGTTTTGTTGAAGTATTCTTTCGCCTTGATGAAACTGTTCAGTGCCCTGCGGTCATCCTCATTCATTATTCCCCTGCCTATCG
Organism: Bacteroidales bacterium; assembly: GCA_024401975.1. Lineage (GTDB taxonomy): Bacteria > Bacteroidota > Bacteroidia > Bacteroidales > UBA932 > Cryptobacteroides. The sequence continues at coordinate 33,822 of JAKSKB010000011.1, forward strand.
TGGAAGAGGTGACCTCCTCTATAAGTTGCTCGCATTGCATCTTGATGCTCATTTTGACCGATTTCTTCGTCTCTATGCGCCACTGCGCGGTCAATTCGTCTATCTGCCTCGCACAATGCAGAAGCCATTCTGCATCCACGCGCTGCAAACCGAGTCCCAGATTCCGGACAAGCGCCATACGCTTCTCATCGGAAATCGCGCAGGACATCGCCAGAAGCGAGTCGATGCAGGCATTGTACGAACTTATCGCTTCCCTAAGGTCCGGACACGACACGTCTTCTTCCGCCTTTACGAAATTCTGAGGGGTGGCGGCCTTTATGCCCTGTAAAGTTTCGAAAGCTTCCAGAGACAGCACTTTAGCTTCGGGATAACTGTCCGAG
>JAKSKB010000110.1 GCA_024401975.1 Bacteroidales bacterium
ACAGCGGCCTGAGGCTTTGATATCTCAAAAGTGAAGTGTCAAAGATGAGAATATAACAATATTTTTCAAAATCGCGGGCGCATATCGCTTTTGTCATATCCACGCTGCCTAGAGGTCGTCGGAAACGAAGTCCAGGGTGGCGCAGGAGATGCGGATCGATGAGGGGAGGACTTTGCGGAGGGCCGAGAAACAGGAGGCCAGAGTCGCGCCCGTGGTGAAGGTGTCATCGACAAGGAGTATGTGCCGGCAGGTCAGGAGACGGCCGGCGCATTCCGGCTTGACGGCGAATGCGTCCGCCACGTTGGCCGCTTTCCCCTGTATGCCAATCCTGGTCTGTGTGCGTGTCCTGCGCGTACGTTTCAGAGCGTTAAGCGTCCCTGCCGAAGGGAGGTACGGCGAGATGCCTTCCGCGATTATGCCGGATTGGTTGTATCCGCGTTTGAGAAGTCTCGTCCAGTGAAGCGGTACGGGAATGATGCAATCCACGTCCGCGAACAGCCCGGAGGACGCAAGTTTCTCTCCCAGTATGCGTGCGAAGTACCTTCCCTGACCGATGTCTCTCTTGTATTTGAGGGCCCAGGCTATATTGCGGAATCCCGACTCGGATGAGTAGTAGAACAATGCGGCTGCAAAGGAGTATGGTTCCCTGTCACCGTCGATTGTGAAACGCTTTATGCTTTCGTTCCATCTGTCGGCCATCGGATTGTGGTCACGCTCCTGAAAATGAGTCACGGGGAGGTCGGAGAGACAGCACCAGCAGATATGCCGTTCCATTCTCAGGAGTTTTGTGGAGCAGACAACGCAGACCCGCGGCAGAGCCAGGTCCAGCAAAGATTTCCAGACATCTCCAAGCAAGTTTCTGAAAGGTTTTCCATCCATCCCCTCTGTCCTCCCTCACGCGGTGGGCGTTGCGTCGCTCCTATCTGCCGGAGGCGTCCTCTTCCATCGCTTTTTCCACTTCGTCCGGAGCTATGGGCAGCCTTTCGTTTCCGAGATGTCTTGCACCTTCCCGGGTGACAAGTACGTCGTCTTCAAGGCGTATTCCTCCGAATCCGAAATATTCTTCCAGCTTGTCATAGTTGACGAAATCCTTCGCCTTGCCTTCCGTTTTCCATTTCCCGATGAGTTCAGGGATGAAATAGATACCCGGTTCGTCAGTGACGACATTGCCGGCAACGAGTTTTCTCGCCATCCTGAGGCTGTGCAGTCCCGGCAGGTCAGACCGTTTCTGGTCAGGGTCATAACCCACCCAGTCTTCGCACAGGTCTTCCATATCGTGTGCATCGAGCCCTATGTTGTGGCCGAGGCCGTGGGGTAGGAAAAGCCCGCCGACTCCGGTCTCCACCATCGCATCCACGTCACCCCGCACCAGTCCGAGAGTGCGCATCCTGTCGAGTATGATACGCGTGACGGCGATATGGATGTCCCTGTAGGCGACACCGGGGGAGGTCATCGCGAATGCGGTTTCGTTGCATTCATACACTATCGAGTATATGTCCCGTTGCCGGGGCGTGAATTTTCCCCCTGCGGGGTAGGTCCTCGTAAAATCGGAAGCGTAGTGTTCGTTGCTTTCCAGTCCTGCGTCGATGACAATGAGTTTGCCGAGCTCTATGGCGGAGCCGTGCGAATGGTTGTGGAATATCTCGCCGTGCTGAGTGAGAATCGTGGGGAAAGACATCCCCCACCCCCTGCCGATTGCGAATCCCTCGAGTTCTCCGACTATTTCCTGCTCCATACGGCCGGGGCGCAACCCCTTTCTGGCTATGACGTGCATCTGCTGACCGAGGGAACAGGCCTTGTCCATAAGTTCAATTTCCCGGTCTTCCTTTATCAGGCGCATCTGTATGATTGCGCGGGACAGGACTTCGCTCGGAGCATCTATGCCAAGGTCCGCCGCCTTCATACGGTTGTAGTACCTTGTCGGTTTGATTGCGTGTACGGGACGCCCTTTGATTATGGCTTCCGACACGGCCCAGTCCAATTTGCAATAGCGGTCGGTTCTGTCTATTCCGGAGGTGGCCGCCACTTCTGCCACCGAGGGTGTGGGCCCGGTCCAGATTATGTCCTCCAGAGCCACGTCGTCCGCGAAGACGGTCTGAGTCCCTTCGTCCAGATCGATGACCGCTGCGTACAGAGGTTCGTCTATGCCGAAATAGTAGAGCCAGGTGCTGTCCTGACGCCATTTGTATTCATTGTTGATGAACTGGCAGGGAGCGCTGGCATTGCCGAGGAATACTATGATTCCTTTCTGTCCCTTTTCCTTCATCAACCTTATCAGCGTAGCCCTTCTGTCTTTGTAAATCTTCGCCTCGAACATATGCAAGAAGTCTTTTGCGCAAATATAAGAAACCTCTTTCAAAAAGAAAATAATGGAGATTTGCGGCGGTTCTTCGGTTTCAGAAAGGAATTTTTCGGAGGAAAAGTGCGGAATATTCGATTTTTTAAGTATATTCTCATCTTTGACACTTCACTTTTGAGATATCAAAGCCTCAGGCCGCTGT
>JAKSKB010000111.1 GCA_024401975.1 Bacteroidales bacterium
ACCTCGGGAACGATATAGTATTGCCGGACGATGCCGTTGAAATCCAGTTGCACATATAGGCCGTAAGGAATAATGGGTCTGGCGGCCGAAAATCGGCGAATTCGAGCCGTACATTCTTAAAAATTAGTAAATTTGCCGAATATGGTATCTTTAACTTTTTGGCAGTCAATCTCGGAATCTTTCCGGCTAAATTTCATTCAGGAAAACCGTTATCTATTGATACTGGACGGCTTGAAGACAACGTTGGTGATTACGGTGTTCGCCGTGCTCATAGGAACGTTGCTCGGAGGCCTTGTATGTTGGATGAGGATGAGCCGCAGGAAGTGGCTACAGAATGTGGCGAAAGTCTATATCGACATAATGAGGGGAACGCCCGTGCTGGTAATGCTGATGATAATGTATTATGTAGTGCTGGCACCGGTGGACGCCTCCGGGGTACTTGTCGCCATCATCACCTTTGCGATGAACACTGCCGCCTACATCTGCGAACTGTGGCGCACCAATATCCAGAGCATAGACCGTGGCCAGACAGAAGCAGGCCTCTCGCTGGGCTTCACCAAAGTGCAGACATTCTTCTATATTGTACTCCCACAGGCCGTCAGAAACATGATTCCCGTCTATCAGGGGGAAGTCATAAGCCTTCTCAAGAGCACTTCAATTGTAGGCTATGTAGCTGTTATCGATATGACCAAAGCTTCGGACATCATAAGGGCGAGGACCTTCGACGCGTTCTTTCCGCTTATAGCGATAGCCGTGGTGTATTTCCTGATTGCCTGGCTGATAGGGTTGCTGCTGGGCAGGGTAGGGAAACGCGGAAGGTCTCGTTCAGCCGCACTGGCCCTCCTGCCGCTGTTGGCGATATTCGGGGTTTCCTGCAGCAACGACAACGACTCCGGTATAGTCTCTGCCGACGGTCACGAAACCGTCATCAACGAAGAATATCTTTTGTCAAAACCGGTGGCTGTGATTGGCGCTTCGCTGGGGGAACAGTATCTGCTCGATAAAAGAGGCTCCAAGGGGCTGCTGTCGTATAATGGGGAGGTAGATGCCCTTCAGAGTGTGCTGGCGGGAAAGGCGGCGTCTTTCCTGATTGACGACATAGTGGTCCTTATGCCGATGTTGGAACATCCGGAACTCGATACTCTGGGCACGGATATTCCTTCTATACCGCTAGGAGTCTGCTTCAATCTTGAAGACAGGGAACTTTCCGAAGAGTTCGAGAAGTTCATTACCGAAATGAATGCGTCCGGAGCAAATCGGGAAATAAGGGAAAGGTGGATGAGCTTCGACCTTGAGGGCAGCCATCGTGACATAGAACTTCCCACCACCGGCAAACCGCTGAAAGTGGCGATAATGCCTACTATGCCTCCTTTCAACTTCATGCGTAACGGAGAGGCCGACGGCTACGAACCTGAACTCATACGTATGTTCGCGGCCAGGCTCGGACGTCCGGTAGAATTCGCTATTATGGACTTCGGGGCCTTGATGCCCTCGATTGTGAGCAGAAAAACCGATGTTGCCATATCGTCAGTCTCTATATCCGGGGAACGTGAAAAGATGGTGAGAATGATTCCATATTTCGCGAGCAAATATGTGTATCTGTATATAAAGCCGGAAGTCGTTGCGGGCGATTCGGACCCTGCTCCGGACGGAGTCGGGCTGTGGATATGGATGATTGTTGCCATCGCAGCTTGCGGAATAGGTGCGGCCGTGGTCTTGCGTGCTTTCGGGAAAGGCAAGGGGGCACCCGTGCATAAATCGGATGATGACGTCATTATCCGTGTATCCCATCTAAAGATTACGTTTGGCGGCACTCTGGCGATACTCAAGGACGTGAATGCGGAAATCCGCAAGGGAGAAGTCATAAGCATCATCGGACCGTCCGGAACGGGAAAGAGCACTTTCATGCGCTGTCTCAACCTGTTGGAGAAGCCTGACGGAGGCAGCATAGAAGTTGACGGTCAGGACATTCTGGCGCCCGGAGCGGACGTTCCGGCTCTGCGCAGAAAAATGGGAATGGTGTGCCAGTCCTTCAACCTTTTCAACGACAGAAGCGTGCTTGAGAATATTACCTTCGCACCTATGAAACTTCTGGGCAAGAGTAGGGAAGAGGCCGAGTCAAAGGCAATGGAACTGCTTGAACTCGTGGGACTTGCCGAGAAGACTGACTATTACCCCAGCCAGCTTTCCGGCGGACAGAAGCAGCGTGTGGCCATAGCCAGGGCCTTGGCGATGGACCCCGAGATAATACTGTTCGACGAACCGACCTCCGCTCTCGATCCCACTATGGTCAGCGAGGTTCTCGGTGTGATGCGCACCCTTGCGAAGAAGGGAATGACGATGATTGTGGTGACGCACGAAATGAAAGTTGCAAGAGAGGTTTCGAACCGCATATTCTTTATGAATCAGGGTGTCATCTATGAAGACGGTTC
>JAKSKB010000112.1 GCA_024401975.1 Bacteroidales bacterium
CCTCTTCAAAGGCTTCGCACAGAGTCTTTTCCGTTGCATCCGCAGGAGCGGTGTAGGCCGCCTTGTATTTGTCTGCGGAAGGGGGCAGGAGCGCCAGCCGGTTGAGTTTGCCGTTGTCGTTGCGGGGCATCTCTTTGAGTCTGACAAAGAAGCGGGGAATCATATATTCCGGCAGGGTCTTCCTGAGCGCGTCTCTGACCGAGGCCTCCACTATCTCTCCTTCCGCCACATAGTATGCCGTCAGGTAATTCTGGCCGTCGGAGTCCTCGAATGCCTTCACTGCGGCATTGGTGACCTGCGGGATGTCGGTCAGTCTCGCCTCGATTTCCATCGTCTCCACCCTCTGCCCGTTGACTTTGACCATCCAGTCCTTCCGGTTGCAGTAGATGATATTGCCGTTTCCGTCCACATATCCGATGTCGCCGGTGTGGATGAGCTTTATGCCGCCTCCGAGGCTGCGCAGCCCGCTTTCCGTTCTCTCCGGGTCCTTGAAATATATTGTGTCGAAGGCTCCCTTCACGCAGATTTCGCCCTCCGTGCCGTCGGGAAGTATCTCTTCTTCATCATTGCGGATGGTGACCTCCACATTGCCGAGGCTTTTGCCGATGGGGGTGTTGTCGTATGCGCGGTCCACGTTGAAAGTTGTAACGAAAGCCAGGGTCTCGCTCATACCGTAGCCGTTGATGATGGAGTATCCGTCGGGGGCTGCCTTTGACACCCGTTCGCTGCCGGTGAGCACCCGCTGGAGGCTGGGGGCCGTGTTCCTGAACAGCTTCAGCATCTGGGGAGTTATCACCCCGATTGTAATTCCGTGCTCCTCATAGTATTTTGCCAGCGCGGCCACCGATTTTTTCTTTTCGTCACCGATGATGTGGACTGTCCCTCCGAGGGCGAATACGGTGATGTACTCGATTATGTGGATGAGGAACGACATAAGGGCCGCGGCACCGTAAATTATGGGGCTGACACCGTCGAATATCGCTTTATGGCGCATCGCGGCGCGTGCAAGGTCCGCGGTGCTCAGCAGGATTCCCTTCGGTGTTCCGGTTGAGCCTGAGGTGTATGCGAGTACGGCGGGCTGTGCGTCCGTCGCAGGATTTGAGTATGCGCTGTGGCTTTCGATCTCTTCGAAGAACTCTTCGGTTATCGTGAGTTTTGCGCCGCAGTCCTTCCGTATGAACTCGATTCTCTCTTCGGGGTAATCCGGCACCAGAGGCACCACTACGCATCCGGCCTTGAGGATTCCGAGATATGCGGCCAGGTATTCCGCGCAGCGCCCCATATTCACAATCACGAAGTCGCCCTTTCTGCCCCCTTTCTTTTTAAGTTTTCCGGCCACGCGGTCGCTAAGGGCGTCAAGTTCGCCGTATGTGACGCTGCGCTCGCCGTCCCTGTCAACAATGGCTGTGTCAGCGTGGCACCTTGCCACCGTCTGCCCGAAAACACTTATGTAATCCATACCTACAAATTTACAAAATTTTGCGCAAAGTTTCCTTCCTGCAATTCACCTGCCCGGGAAGGACCTCTCCCAGATATGCAGAACAGCTTTCGCCCGGGCAGGTGAGGCTTTTTGGCCCCACCTGCACACTGCAAACGGCTTAGAAGCGTCCGGAAAGCACTTTCACCGTGCAGGTGAATTGCAGGAAACAAGATGACAAAAAAATTCTTTGATTATATCGAAATTCACACTCTTTTCGTACCTTTGCGGGCGATGTTGCCACAAGAGGCGATGGATTTGGAGATGAAGATAAATGACGACATTCGCACAGCGCTCGAATCGGATCTTGGTTTGAACGTTCAGTTTTCAAAAGGGCTGTTGATTCCAGTTAAGAATTGCTGGCATTTTTCCACAGACGGAAATCAGGTTGATTTTATGTTCAATGATGACGATGATTTCATCACCGGGATGAACCGGCTGTTCATCACTGTAAGGAAGTATCGTGTCGTCATCCTTGCTTTCAACTTGATGGGGACGCATCTGCACCTTGTCCTGTGGGGAGAGTTCAGGGACGTCCAAAGATTCGTATTCGAATACCTCAAGTTGACATCGATGTATCTTTCCGGAAAATATGGAGACAAGCACAAATTGGTCAATCTGTTTCCGAATCATCAGGCCGTGGACAACGACAGATATCTGAAGACTGTCATTTGCTATGTCGTAAAAAATGCGCCGGTAGGAGGGGTCGCCTTCAATGCTTTGGAATATCCCTGGTCGAGCGGTCCTCTTTCTTTCAGAAGAGATGGCTATTGGTCATCCTGCAACTGGGAGAGGATGATGCAGGACTCTTCAATCCACGGAACGCACGAATTGCGCAAGATGCTCAGGACAAAAGTGCTGCCCA
>JAKSKB010000113.1 GCA_024401975.1 Bacteroidales bacterium
CATATGTGATAACAGGCAGTGACGGGAACTATACATATTATTCACTTCTGACTGACGGCACTGTCAGCATAACCAAGGCAAATGATGAATATTCTCTAAGCGGATCACTGTTTTCATATACTACAGTCGTGACGATAACATTCAAGGGAGAAGTGAAATATCCCAACGAAGAAGGAGAGGCTGAAGAATAATTTGTTTCGGGGCTGTTTTGGCTTTGACAGCATTGATTCCGGAAGGTAAGCACGTCGGGCGTGGGGGATTTGCCCGTTAATCTCAGTCCTCAAGCCATTAATTGGCAACTACAACTACTCATACGCTTGCTAATCTCCAAGAGATTGAGCATCAATCAGATCCGCCAAGGCTGCGGAACTGACGTATATCCCTCCAGCTTTAGGCCGGTTATGTCTGGACCCAGGGGTATCATCCAAACCGGATGCACGGGGCAGACGCCTCTATGTCCCGCCAAGATTCAGAGGATAAGTTTCCGTTAGCCCGTCTTCCGGCAGGCGGAAATCGAAAACCAAAGGAGGAATAAACGTGTAGAAAGCCTTTGGGTACTGTGTTTGGACGGCGGTTCGAGTCCGCCCAGCTCCACAAAGCAACAGGAAACGCGGATCGAGGTTTTGATTCCTCGGTCCGCGCTTTTATTGTAAAGTTTCTTTACACTTTTTGAGGAATTATCCATATATTTGGTGCAGAATCATCAAATATGAAAAAAGGGAAGATACTCGTAGTCGATGACAATGCAGGCATCAGGGCGACCCTGAAGCTTCTCCTGCCGGTGCATTTCGCTCAGGTCGAACTCATCCCGTCGCCGGTGACACTTGTCGCGAAAATGGATGAGTACAGGCCGGACGTGGTGCTTCTTGACATGAACTTCCACGCCGACATCAACACCGGCAACGAGGGTCTCTACTGGGCCGGAGAACTTCATCAGATGTACCCCGAGACTCAGATCGTGCTGTTCACGGCCTATGCCAACATCGAACTGGCCGTGGAAGGCATGCGCCGCGGAGCTTTCGATTTCGTGGTCAAGCCGTGGGACAACGACAAACTCCTCGGGACCCTCTGCGCCGCCAGGGACAAGTCTTTCAATGTCAGGAAGCAGCAACCGCTTCATGCATCACAGGACAGCGGTATGCTTTGGGGGACAAGCGGAAAGATGGAGATTCTCCGAAAAGCGGTCAAGAAGATTGCCCCTACCGATGCGACCGTCCTCATCACCGGAGAGAACGGAACCGGAAAGGACCTTCTCGCGCAGGAAATCCACGCTGGTAGCCGCAGGAGCCTCTCCCCCATGGTATGTGTGGATGCAGGGGCGATAACGGACACCCTTTTCGAAAGCGAACTCTTCGGCCACGTCAAAGGCGCTTTCACTGATGCCCATTCCGACCATATCGGAAAATTCGAGTCGGCGGACGGAGGCACACTTTTCCTTGACGAGATAGGCAATATCCCCCTCCATCTCCAGGCCAAACTCCTCAGGGCGATACAGAACCGCAGCATCACCCGTGTCGGGGACACAAAGGAAATCCCCGTCGACATACGCCTGATATGCGCCACGAACATGGACCTGGCCGCCATGGTACGCGACGGCAGGTTCCGCGAAGACCTGTATTACCGTATCAACACCGTCCACCTCAATCTCCCGGCCCTACGGGAACGGACGGAGGATATAGTTCCTCTCGGGGAACTCTTCATCTCAAGGTTCAACGAAAAGTATCACCGCAGCATAGCCGGATTTACGGATGATGCGGTCCGGGCACTTGAATCATACGGCTGGAGCGGAAACATACGCGAATTGCAGAACTGCATTGAGAAGGCCGTGATTCTTTGTGAGGGGCAGTACATATCTGCCGCCGACCTCCAACTGGAGGAGAAGCCGGCAGCGGCATCCGTTCCCGAGCGCCCGGAGGAAACTCTTGACCAGGCGGAGGAAAGGACGATACGCGAAGCCATGGCCCGTTATGAAGGCAATCTAACGCTGGTTGCCAGGTCGCTCGGAGTGAGCAGACCTACTCTTTACAGCAAACTCAAGAAATACAGCATATGATGGGGACCTGGATCGTAATACTTCTCATCGCAGCCGCCGTTGCCTTGGCAGTGGCAGTGACAGCCGTGGTGGTCAGGCGGAACGACCGGAAGAAGGTCGCCTATATGCTGGATGCCTTCGAGGACGGCGAACTGAATTTCCGCTTTACGGAGACCAGTGCCTTCAACAGGAC
>JAKSKB010000114.1 GCA_024401975.1 Bacteroidales bacterium
GAAAAAAGAGAAAAATAATTGTTAAATTTGTTTTGATACGAATCTTGCAATTGTATAGGGATGAAAAGGCAAATCAGGATATATGACAGGGATCCCTGGCTTGGGAACTACAGAGATGTGATAGAGCGGAGGGCTGCAAAACTCGTCGGCAAGAAAAAGGAGTTGGCCGGGGACGGACGGCTGTCGCTTGCAGTCAACGGGGCGATGTATTATTGCCTTCACCGTGAGAACGGGAAGTATATGTTCAGGGAGTGGGCTCCCAATGCCAGCAGGATATATCTTATCGGCAGTTTCAACGATTGGAGACGCAGTTCCGAATGGGCTCTGACGCCCGTCGGCAGCGGAAACTGGGAACTGGCGGTGGATGAAGGGCTGATATCGCACGGAGACCTCTACAAGTGGTATGTCGAGTGGCCCGGAGGCGGCGGGGAGAGGCTTCCCGCATACGCTACGAGGTGTGTTCAGGATCCTGAGACCAAGATATTCTCCGCTCAGGTATGGAATCCGGAAAAGATTTACAGATGGCATCGCAAGCGCGGTCCAAAAATAGAGCACCCCATCATTTATGAAACCCATATCGGGATGTGCAGTGAGGAGCAGAAGGTGGCGACGTTCACCGAATTCAGGGAGAATGTGCTCCCCCGGATAAAGGAGGGGGGATACAACACCATCCAGATAATGGCTCTGCAGGAACACCCGTACTACGGGAGTTTCGGATATCAGGTGTCCAATTTCTATGCTTTGAGCAGCAGGTTCGGAACTCCTGAGGAATTCAAGGCCCTCGTGGATGCCGCGCATCAGGCCGGTATAGCCGTGATAATGGATGTTGTCCACAGTCACGCGGTGAGCAATGAGGTCGAGGGGATAGGAAGGCTGGACGGTTCGTACACCACCTATTTCCACGAAGGGGCGAGGGGTACGCATCCCGCCTGGAACAGCCGCTGCTTTGACTACGGCAAGAACGAGACTCTCCATTTCCTCCTTTCCAATCTGAAATACTGGATGCAGGAGTACTGTCTGGACGGTTTTCGTTTCGACGGTGTGACAAGTATGCTCTATTATGACCACGGGCTCGAACGTGATTTCACAAACTATGACTGTTACTTTGACGGCGGTCAGGATGAGGATGCCCTTGTTTATCTCGGTCTGGCGAACATTCTGGTCAAGGAGTTGAACGGACGTGCCTTCACCATTGCGGAGGATATGTCCGGAATGCCCGGGCTGGCCGCGCCGGTCAGTGAATACGGGACGGGATTCGACTACAGGATGAGTATGGGGATTGCCGACCATTGGATCAAGTGGATCAAGGAGAAGAGCGATTGGGAGTGGAGCATGGGGGAGATATACTATGAACTATCCAACAAGAGGGTGGAGGAGAGGACAATCAGCTATGCCGAGTGCCACGACCAGGCTCTCGTGGGGGACAAGACCATCATCTTCAGGCTGATGGACAAGGAGATGTATTTCTCGATGAATAAGGAATCCAGGAATCTTGTGATTGACAGGGGAATCGCCCTCCACAAGATGATACGTCTGGTGACGGCTGCCACGGCCGGTGACGGCTATCTCAACTTCATGGGCAATGAGTTCGGTCACCCGGAATGGATAGATTTTCCCAGAGAGGGGAACGGGTGGTCATACTTTTACGCCAGGAGGCAGTGGTCTCTGGCTGATTCCGATTTGCTGAGGTATCGTGACCTTCTGATGTTCGACAAGGATATGATACGATTATTCTCTGAGAATCAGATATTTGGCGTCGCGCCCTCGTGCGTGCGTGCGGACGAGGAGAAAAAAGTTTTGGTTTTAATGCGCGGAGAGTTTATTTTTGCGCTGAATTTCAATCCGGAGCATTCGTTTGCTGATTACGGGTTCGAAGTTCCGGCAGGAGAGTATGTCACTGTTTTGGACAGTGACAGTTTCTTGTATGGCGGTTTTGGCCGGAATGACAGTGATGCCAGACATATCACGGTTTCGCGTGACGGCCACAACGAATTGTATCTGTATCTGCCCTGCCGCAGTGCACAGGTAATGAAAAAAATATAGAACGATATGGCATATTTGAGATTCAACAAGGCGGAATTGGTCAACCTTGAGTATTCCCTCAAGAGGGAAGTCCTTTCCACCAACAGCGGTGGCGGTTACCTTAACACCACCATTGTCGGCTGCAACACCAGAAA
>JAKSKB010000115.1 GCA_024401975.1 Bacteroidales bacterium
CTCTCGTCCGCTTTCGACCCGTTCATCTCCCCCCAGAGCGGTTTTGCCGCGGAGGTGGGCCTGGGCGGAGAGATTCGCCCCGTCAGTCAGGTGGAACGCCGTATCGCCGAGGCGGAGAAGCTCGGATTCGAGGAGATTTACATATCTTCGTTCAATCGCGACACCGCCATTTCGGGCAGAAGCGGCGGGTCCATCAAAATCATCCCGGTAAGCTCGGTGGCACAGCTTTGCCGGCATTTGTTCGGATAGAAATCACAAATCTTTAATTATTCAGAATATGAAACCTACACTTTTGGTACTTGCTGCGGGAATGGGGTCAAGATACGGATCCCTCAAGCAGATGGACGGCCTCGGCCCTTGCGGCGAAGCCATTATCGACTACTCAATCTACGACGCCATCCAGGCCGGATTCGGCAAGGTGGTGTTTGTCATCCGTCACTCTTTCGCTGACGCTTTCAAGAAAATCTACACCAAGGAGCGCTTCGGCGGGAAGGTTGAGGTGGAGTTCGTATATCAGGAACTTGAATATATTCCCGAAGGATTCACGATTCCGGAAGGACGTGAAAAACCCTGGGGTACCAACCACGCCGTGATGATGGCCAAGGACGTAATCAAGGAGCCCTTCGCTGTCATCAATTCCGATGACTTCTACGGCCGTGAGGGTTTTACCGCCGTTGCCGAGTTCCTCAAGAGCGTCGAGAACAAGAAGAATTGCTACGGCCTTGTGGGATACTATCTCAAGAACACCCTTTCGGAGTTCGGAAGCGTCTCACGCGGTGTCTGCGGCGCGAATGCCGAAGGCAACCTGACGGAAGTCACCGAGCGTACCGCCATCGAGCGCAAGAACGGAACCGTCACCTACACCGAGGACGGCAAGGATTTCCCTCTTGACGAGAACAGCGTTGTATCAATGAATTTCTGGGGCTTCACTCCCGATTATTTCGACCATTCCGATGAGACCTTCAAACGTTTCCTCAGCGAGCCCCGCATCCAGACCAATATGAAAGCCGAATTCTTCATTCCCTATGTCGCCGACATTCTGATAAAGGAGAACAGGGCTTCATTCAAGGTTCTCAACTGCGATGCCAAATGGTTCGGCGTGACCTACAGGGAGGACCGTCCGTTTGTGGTCGATAAAATCAACTCTTTGATAGAGAAGGGTGTATATCCCCGTTCTCTGTGGGGCAAGTAGAGGAGCATTGAACTGATATGGCAGACAGGAATCTCAGGATTTTGGTCGTCTGCGGAGGTATCTCCACCGAAAGGGAGGTCTCCCTGCGCAGCGGCAAGGCCATCTACGAAGCGCTTCTGCGCAAAGGCTATTCACATTCAATTCGTTTTGACCTGACCCGGGACAATATCGCGCAAATACTGGAAGCCCGTCCGGACATCGTCTTTCTCGGCCTGCACGGCAAGGGAGGGGAGGACGGTTCCATCCAGGGAATGCTGGAATTGGCGGGAATACCCTATACCGGCCCCGGAATCGCCACGAGCGCCGTATGTATGGACAAGATTCTCACCAAGAGAGTCCTTGCCAATGCCGGCCTGCCCACTGCGAAGTTCGAGGTATTCCGCAAGGATGAATGTTCCGACGTCAAGGCTGTTGTGGGCACTCTCATAGAGAAGTTGGGCCTGCCGATGGTGCTCAAGTCGCCCTGCCAGGGTTCCAGCATCGGGGTTGTGATTGTCCATTCCGAGGATGAGATGGCCCCTGCAATCGAAGAGGTTTTCAAATATGGTGACCATCTTCTTGCCGAGCAGTTCATCGACGGCACAGAAGTCACTCTCCCGATTATGGGTAACGAGGATCTCACCGTCCTTCCCATCATCGAAATCACGTCCGAAAGGGAGTTTTACGACTATACCGCAAAATATACCTCCGGCCGGGGCAATCACATTATCCCGGCGCGCATCAGCAGTGACGTGGAGAAGGCGCTCGGGGAAGTGGGACAGCGGGCCGATCGTGGTCCCAACTGGCAGGGGCGGGCAAGAATCGACGTCAACGTCGACAAGACGGCCGGCCCTATGATTATAGAGGTCAACACTCTGCCCGGAATGACGGATATGAGCCTCTTCCCTGATGCGGCGAAGTATGTGGGGATTTCCTATGACGACCTGGTGGAGAAGTTCCTCGAGTTCGGCCTGACAGCCAAACACGATTTGTAACTGATTGTAAC
>JAKSKB010000116.1 GCA_024401975.1 Bacteroidales bacterium
GTGTATGACGATGTGTGGATTGTGAAGGCTGAATATGGCACCCGTCTGGCCCGTAATCCGAAGGTCGCCCAGCGGGCGGGCCTGCAGAGCTTCGACGAGACCAGGGCCTCCCGTATAATTGAGAACAACGGTTCTCTTGAGGAACTGTATGACAAAGTAGATAAGATCATTTGAATAAATTTTAGGAAATATGAAAACTGATTTGGCTAAAATCCTTTCCGTATCCGGTCGTCACGGCCTGTACCTTTACCTCGCACAGGCCCGCAACGGCGCTATCGCAGAATCTTTGGAAGACAAGAAGCGCACGGTGTTTGATGCGAAGAGCCGTATCACGACTCTTGCCGACATCGCCATATATACGAATGAAGGTGAGCTGAAACTCGCCGACGTGTTTACCGCAATGAGCAAGGTCGGTGGCACGGTGCCTACATCCAAGAGCGATGACAAGGATATCAAGGCCTTCTTCGGCAAGGCGGTGCCCAATTATGACGGCGACCGTTTCTATCTGTCCCATATGAAGAAAATCCTTGACTGGTACGACGATATCGTAAAATTCGCAAGCCTGGATTTCGTGACCGACGAGGAGAGGGAGAAAGAGGCTGCCAAGGCTGAATAATGAAGACTGTCAAGGTCATAACGCTGGGCTGCTCGAAGAATACCGTCGATACGGAGCATCTTCTGGCGCAGCTGCCGTGCTCCGGCTTTATCGTGAAACCGGAGGATTGGGGCGGTGCTGTGGATTATCTTCTGCTTAACACCTGCGGTTTCATCGGGGATGCCAAGGAGGAATCCGTGCAGGCCATACTCGAGGCTGTCGAGAGCAAGAAAAGAGGCCTTGCATCCAAGGTGCTGGTGTTCGGCTGTCTGTCGCAGAGGTATTCGAAGGAACTGCCGGAAGAGATTCCGGAAGTCGACGGCTGGTTCGGCGCCAGGGATCTGAATCCGGTGCTGCGCGCTTTGGGTGTCGAGCCGTCGGAATGTGTTTCCCGTTACAGGACGGACGGCAAGCCGTATGCGTATCTCAAGATTTCCGAGGGCTGTGACAGGCGCTGTTCGTATTGCGCGATCCCCTTTATCAGAGGGGCTCACCGTTCCGTCCCTATGGAACAGCTCGTGGCTGAGGCCGGGATGCTTGCCGCTTCCGGGGTTAAGGAGCTTATTCTGATAGCTCAGGACACTACTTTCTACGGTCTCGATATTTACGGAAGGCGCGCATTGGCGGAATTGCTCCAACGGCTTTCCGGGGTGCCGGGTATAGAATGGTTGAGAATACACTACAGTTATCCGGCCGATTTCCCTCTTGACGTGCTGAAGCAGATGGCTGACAATCCGAAAGTCTGCCGCTATCTTGATATTCCGCTGCAGCATATTGCGGACAGAGTGCTGGACAATATGCACAGGCACGTGGACGGAGCGTGGACCAGAAACCTGATACGGCGTCTGAGGGATGAGGTTCCCGGAGTGGCTCTCAGGACCACAATGATAGTGGGGCACCCGGGAGAAGGGGAGGAAGAGTTCGAGGAACTCCTCAATTTCCTTCGCGAGGCGCGTTTCGAGCGTCTGGGGGCATTCACATATTCGGAGGAGGATGGTACCTGGGGTGCGGAACATCTGAAGGATGAGGTGACGGAGGAGGAGAAACGGAGAAGACTGGATGCGTTGATGTCGCTGCAGGCGTCCGTGTCTCTGGAATGCAACCGCGCCCGTGTCGGGACTGTGGAACGTGTTCTTGTGGATGATCTGGTGGACGGGACACTTGTCTGCCGCTCCGAATTCGAATCTCCTGACGTTGATGGGGAGGTTCTGGTAAGTTCAACGGACGCCTCACTTGTGGGAAAATTCATCGATGTGCGCATAGTGGGCGCCGATGAGTATGACCTGATTGCTGAAATGATGTAGTTTATTTATATTTGTCGGACTGATTTCTGCCAAAATGCCTGC
>JAKSKB010000117.1 GCA_024401975.1 Bacteroidales bacterium
GCCTCTCCGTGGAGATAGTCCCGGCTGCATTTTTCAATGGCGTGGCCGAAAGTGTGCCCCAGATTGAGAATCCTGCGCATACCGTGCTCCATCTCATCCTGTTCCACAATGTCCATCTTCACGTCAATGGCCCTTCTGATAAGTTCCTCGCCGACATCATCCTTATGCTGCAGCAATCCGAAGAATGCCTCCCTGTCCGATATGCAGAACATCTTGAGCATTTCGGCAATTCCGCAGCGGTATTCCCTCACGGGAAGGGTCCGGTTGAAGTCGGGGTTGATAAAGACAAATTCCGGCTGCCTTATCACGCCGACCATATTCTTGAAACGGTTGACGTTGACCCCGTTCTTCCCGCCGATGGATGCGTCCACCTGGGCAAGCAGGGTTGTCGGGACGGATCCGAGGGCGACACCTCTCTTGTAGATGGAGGCCGTGAATCCGGCGATGTCGGTCGTTATACCCCCTCCGGCGGCCAGAACAAGGGTGTCCCTGTCGGCTCCATACTCCAGCATACTGTCAATCAGTTCTGCCACGGTATCCAGAGTCTTCTTCCCTTCGTCCGCGCAAATCCACAGACGGGGGCAGTCTATCGCATCCAGGGAACTGTCGTGGCTCCGGAAATATTCGTCCGCCACCATAATGACGTTCCTCTCCTGAAACAGGGGAAAAATATCATCGATATCACGCGAGATGTGGATATTGTTTTTCATATTCTCCCCAAAGTTAACTAACTTTGAACAATTATTGAAATTGTAACAAACCAATATTATGAGACACGCTTCTTTTCTGACACTGATTCTTGCCGGACTGTTCATTTTCGGGTGCAAAAGTGCGCCTGCCCCTGTTGAAAAGGTTGAAAAACCCGTGACAATCGCGCCTGACGGCTCCTATATCAGCCAGCGCCCCGAAATCAGCAACCGCTCCTATTCCAACAGCACCATCGAAGACGTAATCGTCAAGACCGTTGCAAAACTGAAAAATCCGCGTCTCCAGTGGATGTTCGCCAACTGTTTCCCCAACACTTTGGACACAACCGTGGAATACACGGAAGATGACGGAAGCGGACATCCCGACACTTTCGTAATTACAGGGGACATTCACGCTATGTGGCTCAGAGACAGCGGCGCGCAGGTATGGCCGTATCTCCGGTTCGCATCTTCCGACGAGAATCTGCGCAAGATGCTGGAGGGTGTAATCCGCAGGCAGTTCAAGTGCCTTGTTCTCGATCCGTACGCAAATGCCTTCAACTTCGGCCCCACAGGTTCGGAGTGGGAGAGTGACAACACCGATATGATTCCTGAACTGCACGAGAGGAAATATGAACTTGATTCGCAATGCTATCCCATCCGTCTTGCGTACGGCTATTGGAAGCAGACAGGCGACAGTTCCGTTTTCGATGAGACCTGGATAGAGGCTATGACCAAAGTTCTGGCAGTGATGCACGAGCAGCAGAGAAAGGAAGGTCTGGGTTCGTATCATTTCACAAGGGTGACGGATGCTCAGTTCGACACGAAATCCAACGGCGGACACGGCAATCCTGCCAAGCCTTGCGGTCTGATAGCCAGTTCTTTCCGTCCTTCCGACGATGCAACTCTCTTCGAATTTCTCGTTCCGTCCAATTTCTTTGCGGTGACATCCCTCAGGAAGGCTGCGGAGATACTCCGGACCGTAAACGGGCGGGAAGACCTTGCTTCCGACTGCACCTCGCTCGCCGCTGAAGTGGAAGCTGCCCTGCAGAAGCATGCGGTTGTGGAGCATCCCGTCTGCGGCAAAATCTATGCATACGAAGTTGACGGTTTCGGAAATGCGCACTGTATGGATGATGCAAATGTCCCTTCTCTCCTCGCGATGCCTTATCTTGGCGACGTGGACATCAACGATCCCATCTATCAGAATACCAGAA
>JAKSKB010000118.1 GCA_024401975.1 Bacteroidales bacterium
TTGCAAATATGCTTTGGGTTTCCGGCGAACGCAAGCACCGCCGCCACGGCTTTCTCTTCCGCCTGCGGATCCTTGTCATAGAACAGGGAATGTGTTCCGTTCTCTATAATGACATAATTCTGCCTGTCTCCCACGGCTTCCCTATACAATTCCAGAGACGGCAGAGAAATGATTTTATCGCGCCCCGGGCAGATCACCAGATGTTCGTGGCGGTCACCTTTTATGGCTTCAAGCCCTTTCTTCAGCAAGCGGTAATACTCGGGAAGCTGACGTGTGAAGAACCAGGTCCAGTATTCTCCGCCCAGATACAGTTCGTCACAGGGAGCATCCTCATAATGAAGATGATATTTGGAACTTGGATGCCAGTGGCAGTTCACCTTCGGGGTGAACGGGGCAAGCAGGCGCAGCGCCACCCTTGCCGTCCAGGGCATCTGGAGATTCTCGAAACTGGGACTCACATAGACAATCCTGCCGATTTCCGGATTGTCCCCGGCCAGAATCGCGGCCATGGCCGTACCCATTGAATGACCAAGCAGATGAACTTTGGAATATCGTGTCATAAGGTCCTTGACGGCATTGTCAGCCAGCCCCATCCAGTCCTTCGGGTGGGACCTTATAAAATCCTTGCCGCAGGTTCCGTGTCCCGGCAACCTTGGCACGAAAACGTCAAAACCGGCGTTGAACAGGTCCACGGCAGGCCTGACGAATTCTCCGGGATAGCCGCGATATCCGTGGACTATGAGCCAGCATTCATCGCTCCTCCGCTTGTGTATCAAGCTGAAAGATCTCGCCGCCCTGCGGCATTGCAGCTTGTCGCGATAAACCCCATCGTACCACTCCTGCGGCACTGAATATTCAAAGACAGAATAATCCGGGTTCATATTTCATATATACAGAAAACAGGGGCGGAACCGCATTCACAGGCAATGACGCCTTCACGGATGTCGATGTAAGGCAGGGACGTACCGGGATCAGGCCGGATTCCGAAAGCAGTCAGTGCCGGAAAATCCCCCAAGGGAGTCTTTGCGTCCCCTTCCCTTTCCTTGCCGACACCGTTCTTTCCGATGAAAGCCATACCCTTGCAGGCGGTCCTCCATCCTTCCCCGGACCGGAGACAGAACTCCAGTTCGGCATCCTTTTCACGGCAGCCGACCAATATCAAAGATGTCACCGAGGCATCCTTCATATATTTTTCCTTGAGCTTTTTCTTGAAATCAGAATCCATATCGGAAGCGATTGTGGTCTGAAAGTACAGACGAGTTGTATGCAAATATACCATTTTTTCACGATTTATTTTTAATTTCGCATATTATGCTCAGGAAGATGATTATTACCGCAGTCGCGGCACTGACGGCGCTCAATCTCTGCGCCGAAGAAAGTATGGAAGCCCTCACGGAACGTGTATTCTCACTGGCCCGAACCCAGTACAGGCTTATGGACAGCAGCCTCGACGAGGGACGTTGCCCCAGGACACTGGACAAAGACGGGAAAATTGTCACCTCCGACATCCAATGGTGGTGCAGCGGATTCTATCCCGGTTCTCTATGGTACGTTTATGAGAATACCGGTGATGAAGCATTCAGGGAAATGGCGCAGAAACGCACGCTCGCCCTCTCTCCCCTCCTGGAGATGAAGACCGACCACGACATAGGCTTTATGATAAACTGCAGTTACGGCAACGCGCTCAGAATCACGAAGGACACGGCGGAGTTCAAGGGCGTGCTCCTGAAAGCGGCGGACAAGCTTGCCGCACGTTTCAATCCGTCAGTCGGAGCTATCAGGAGCTGGG
>JAKSKB010000012.1 GCA_024401975.1 Bacteroidales bacterium
GATTTTTCATCGTTTGAGATATGCCGCTATTATAGGCTCAAGAGATTCGAGGTCATTGACAAGAATCTGCCGCATCTTGGAGCCTTCCTGAGGCCCTACGATTCCGGCGGCCTCGAGCTGGTCCATAAGTTTGCCGGCACGGGCGTAACCCACTCCCATACGACGCTGAAGATCGGAGGTGGAACCCCGCTGTGTCGTCACCACCAGTCTTGCGGCTTCTTCGAAGCGGTCGTCCAGATTGCTCATATCCACCATAGCGTTGTCGCCGGACTCGCTGTCAGTGACATCAGGAAGGTAATACGGTGTGTTGTAGCTCTTCTTGTACCCGGACTGGTCGCCTATGAATGAGGTGACCGCCGATATCTCGTCCGCATCTATCCATCCGCATTGGACACGCTCCATATCGACACCGGACAGATAGAGCATATCCCCCTTGCCTATGAGCTTTTCCGCCCCGGGCTGGTCGAGAATGGTCTGGGAGTCGGGTTTGGCCGACACCCTGAATGCTATGCGGGCAGGGAAATTAGTCTTGATGATACCGGATATGACATCCACGGACGGACGCTGGGTCGCCAGCACCACGTGTATGCCGCAGGCTCTTCCCTTCTGGGCCAGACGTATGATGCTGTTCTGTATACTCTTGCTGGCAGCCCTTGTCTCAGCGGAAGCTCCCACGGTCATCGTAAGGTCAGCGAACTCGTCGATTATAACCACAAGATAAGGAAGGAATCTGTGACCTTCCGTCGGAAGAAGATGGCGTGACTTGTACTTGTCATTGTATGGAATGACGTTATTGACCCCCGCATCACTCATAAGCGTATAGCGTTCATCCATCTCTATGCAGAGCGAACGGAGTATCTTGTTCGCGTCCTGGGGGGTCTTCACTATGGCCTTTTTCCGCTCGTCGTTGTCATCGGACGCATTCGGGAGCACCGCGAGGTAATGCTTGAGAAGTTTGGAATAGGCCGAGAACTCGACCATCTTCGGATCTATGAACACGAATTTCAGTTCGGAGGGATGCTTGGCGAAAAGGAGAGAGTTGACTATGACGTTCAGCCCCACGGACTTGCCCTGCTTGGTGGCGCCCGCTATGAGAAGGTGCGGGGCGTCAGCGAGGTCGAACACCTTCACCTTCTGCATTATGGTATAACCGATTGCTACGGGAAGGGCGGCGGAACTTTTTCTGAACGCGTCATCGTTGAACAACGCCTTCACGGGCACAATCGTGGATTTGTCATTGGCGACCTCTATTCCGACGGAATCGCTCAGCGTTATGATGCGGACACCGTTCGAGTTGAGTTTCATCGCAATTTCCTCCTGAACGTTGCGTACAGAAGAAATGCGTTCCCCTTCAGCCAGATACACCTTGTAAAGAGTAACCCTCGGCCCTACTACGGCAGTGACGTCGGCGGCCTTCACGTGGTATGTCCCCAGAACGGATATGATTTTGTTTCTGTTACGGGTGAGCTCGTCATTGGAAAGTACGGTCTTGCCGAACGAATGGTCTTTGAGAAGGTCAAGCGTGGGAGAGTTGAAATCCGAAAGTTCATCCTTCACGTCTATGGGCGGCAAGGGTTTCCTGACTTTAGTGGAAATGTCATCCCCCACCTGCTCAATCTTCACCTCAACATCAGTCCCGCCTTCCGCGCCGGGTTCTTCCGGCAGGTTGCCATTGCCGGGCTTCCTTGCGACATCTCCGCCCGGGACCTCCTCCCCCGGTGTCACTTCCTCCCCGCCGCCCAGAATTTCCGGAGGGACAACTGCTGCGGGTCCCTCAGGAAATGCGGATCCTTCAGGAATTTCTGTTCCGACTCCGGCCCCGACAGGGTCATTTCCACCGGTCCTGCCGGGAACGAGTGTGCCGGCAGCAGGCATTATATATGGATTCAGCATATACACCCAGGCCAAAACCAACGCAAGCACAAATATGCCGGAGATGACGGGGCCGGCCAGATTAATCCCCCATTTCGTCAGAAATGCGCCGCACTGCCCGCCCAGACCGCCTCCGAACACACCGTTCCAACCGAGCAGATGCCCGACATACGAAAGAAAGAGAGATGTCACCACTGCTCCGGAAATCGATATGAAAGCCGTCTTGAGCAACGAATAATTCCAACGTTTGAGCAGATAGCGCATTGACAGGGCCACGAACATCACCATCAGGAAAAAACTGCCGAAGCCGAAAAGGTCGCTTATGAAAAAGCGTCCCAGACGGTACCCTATTTTACCCGCATGGTTATGGATGACCGCCTCCGGGGACAACGACTCCGGATTGCTCAAAATGCTTTGATCAGCCTTCCAGGTAAAAAGATAGCTTACGGATCCGAGTATCGTAATCAGAGTAATGACCGAAATCACAACCCCTATTATCCTGACAACCGTTTCTCTCTGGCTGTCGTCCCATTTGTTCCAAAATCTGTCAGTCATCCCGTATGTGTGCCTATTGCTGTTGTTTCCTTCTGCTGCGCCTCTGGTTGTTTCTCTGAGGGCGGTTATGGCGCGGTTGCCCTTGCTGCATATTCAGTCCGGGACGCGAGAAAATGGCATCGGACGATATCTTGTTCAGACTTATGCCTTCGGGGACCTTTATCCGTCCGTCGGACAGTTTCTCTATATCGGCGAAAATGGTCTCGTCTGCCACGCTGTCCTTATTCCATATAAGATATTGCTGACGCATATATATGGCAAGGGATCTTATCATCGCCGTTTTCATCTCACCCTCAGCCTCAACGGCAATCAGGTCTATGACGCTCTCTATGTTGCGGCCGTAATGCGTCGCCTTTACCGGTTTTTTCTTGAGAGGGATGGGAAGGGGCCTCGTCTGCAAAACTTCGGGTTTCGGGGTCGGATACGGCGCGTCTATGTCCAGATCCAATCCGGCTATGAGATAGAGGTGGTCCCAGAGCTTATGCTCATAATCCTCCTGCTGGTGGACCGCCGGATACAGAATCTCCATCGATTTCACAACGGCCCTGGCCTGCTCGCTCCTCTTGTCTCTGTCCCCTATAGCCTTGAGTTGTTCCACCATCCCAAGTATGCTCCTCCCGTATTCCGGCATACTGAGCGGTTCCCTTTCCGTGTTGTAATACAGTTTTACGCCATTTTCGTTTGCTTCCATCTTCCAAAATCAATTGTTTTACACTCAATCTCGCAAATTTATGTTTTTTTTCAAGCCCCTGCAATAAGGAACGTATAAAAATTTCCGCATATACGGTTTTCCGTGCACGTATTGTCAAATCAAAATGACAGAAGATGAATAATTTCGGAAAAATCATTACCTTTGGGCGATATTTGTGTCCTTGCAGTGACGGACCGATTTCATTAGAATAAAACCGAACCTTCGATATGAGTACTGAAACCGAACACAGAAAAAAGCACTGGCGGGACAGGCGCGACGGATATTTTCTCCGCGACATCGACTCGATGCACGTGATAATGCCGTTCGTGATGCCGCATCGCGCAGCCAATGAGGCAGTGATGACAGAGATGGTGGACATCGCCGCAATGAATGAATACCTTGCGAAAAAGAACGCCGGTTCACCCGAATTCAAATACACCTGGTTCCACGTGATTTGCGCCGCGCTTGCCAAGACCCTGGTCCTCAGACCCAAAATGAACTATTTCATATCCGGATACAGGATGTACGAACGGAAGAACATAGAGCTTGCTTTCACAATCAAGCGGAAATTCGAAGATTCGTCCGAAGAGACGCTGGCAAAGATGATTGTGGACAGACACGGCATCGGACCGATCGAGCAGGTGTATTCCTTCGTAAAGGATATGGTGTCACAAATAAGGGTGCACGACCGCACGGAGGGCATCACTCACAAATTCAACTTCTATCAGGTTCTCCCCCGCCCCGCATTCAGACTGTTCGTGTGGATACTCCGTTGCCTCGAATATTTCGGCATATATCCCAAATCGCTTGCAAAGGACGACCCCTGCTACTGTAGCGTGTACGTCACCAATCTCGGGAGCATAAAGATGAATGCCAGTTACCACCACCTTTTCGAATGGGGCAACAACTCATTCTTTGTGGTAATCGGCAAAAAAACGGCCCGCCCCGTATTCAGCCCGGACGGGAGTTTCGAACTGCACGATTTCATACCCCTGAGTTTCACGGTTGACGAGAGAATCGCCGACGGCTACTATTATTCGAAAAGTTTCAGAATACTGGGGCACCTGCTCCAGCATCCCGAACTGCTCGAACTCGATGCCGACGTCCCCGTGGATTTTGAAAACGAAAAGTAAGATTGCGTATGAAAGCACCCTGGGTCTCAAGTTACGGTGACTTGCCGTTCAATCTCACTTACAGCGACAAAACCATAAGCGAGGCGGTTCTTGAAACAGCCGCGAGGGAAGGCGGATTCCCCGCCCTTTCCTTTATGGGGAAAAGCATTTCCTACAGTTCATTGGCCGCAAACATAGAGACGACTGCAAAATCCTTCCACGCGCTCGGCATCCGCCCCGGTGACAGGGTGATGATATGCCTGCCCAACGTGCCTCAGGCTGTATATTGCCTTTACGCGCTGAACAGGATAGGAGCGAGCGCCTGTATGGTGCATCCGCTTTCCGCCGTAGGCGAAATCATATATTATCTTGATGAGGGAGGTTGCGACTGTGTCGTCACTTTGGATCAGTTCTACGGAAAATTCCTTGAGGTTAAGAAGCAGCGGCCCATCGGAAAACTCATCGTCACGAGGGTATCCGACGAATTGCCGGCAATCAAGGCATTGGCTTTCAGACTTATGACCGAACGCAAGTACCCGAAGGTGCAGAGCGGAGCGGACACGCTGACCTGGCGGGAATTCCTCGCGGCCGGCGAATGTTATGACAAGGAATACGTGGCGGAAAAGGATTACAAAGGCGAAGCCGTCGTGCTCTTTTCCGGAGGCACCACCGGCGTCACCAAGGGGATACGCCTGAGCGACTTCAACTTCAATGCGCTGGCCCTTCAGACCGCCGTGATGAGCCACGAAGACGTAAGACATCTCAAGATGCTGGCCGCAATGCCGGTATTTCACGGATTCGGTCTCGGAGTGTGCATCCACACGATGA
Source organism: Bacteroidales bacterium (assembly GCA_024401975.1). Taxonomy (GTDB): domain Bacteria; phylum Bacteroidota; class Bacteroidia; order Bacteroidales; family UBA932; genus Cryptobacteroides. Next base: position 5,059 of record JAKSKB010000012.1, read on the forward strand.
TATATTCAGGAGGAACCGCCATACTGGTACCGCGCTTCAACGTGAAGAGTTATGCAAAACTGATAAAGGACAACCGCCCCAACTTCATCGCCGGAGTGCCTACGCTTTTCGAAGGTATCACAGGAAACAAGTATCTCGACGGAGTGGACTTGTCCTGCCTCAAGGGCGTATTCTCCGGAGGGGACTCCCTCACCATAGAACTCAAGAAGAAATTCGACAAGTTCCTCGCCGACCACAATGCGGGGATACGCGTCCGCGAGGGCTACGGCACTACGGAATGTGTCACGGCCTGCTGCCTCACTCCTTATGACAAGGAGAAGGAAGGCAGTATCGGCATCCCCTATCCCGACACGTATTTCAAGATTTGCCAAGTGGGAGACACCGTGGAAGTCCCGTACGGGACAGAAGGTGAAATATGCGTTTGCGGCCCTTCCGTGATGCTGGGTTACATCAACCACGAAGAAGAGAATGCGCAGACGCTCCGCAGACACGAAGACGGTGAAGTCTGGCTCCACACCGGAGATCTCGGTATGATGGACGAAGAAGGATTCGTCTATTTCAGGCAGAGAATCAAGAGAATGATAATCACGAGCGGATACAATGTCTATCCCTCTCAAATAGAAAACACGCTGGAACAGCACCCCGCCGTACGCAGAAGTTGTGTCATCGGGGTGCCGGACCCCTACAAGATGCAGAAAGTCAAGGCTTTCGTCGTACTTGCAGACGGATATCAGGACAGCCCGGAACTCCGTGAGGACATACTTGCGCACTGCCGCAGACACATAGCCAAATACGCCCTGCCGTACACCATCGAGGTAAAGGATTCGCTCCCGACCACCCTGGTAGGCAAAGTGGCATACACCAAACTGCAATAACGCACCAAGTAAATTTTTACAATTATGAAAAAATCACTGGCAATCACACTCGCAATCGCAGCCGCTGCGATTCTGTCCGTATGCACTTCCTGCAAGGGAAAGCCGGACTTCTACTTCAATCCTTCCGAGATGACCGTCAAGGTCGGTGAAACGAAGAGCTTTGAAATCTCAGCCGAAAACATTGATGTTGACCACGACAAACTGAAATACGGCATCGAAGAAGGAGGAGGTGATTATATCCGACTTAATGGAACGAACGTTACGGGTGTACAGGTCGGTGAAGCCAAACTTGTAGCTGTAATCGAAGGCACAAGTTACACCGCCACGTGCAAGATTCACGTAACAAAATAAATAACAGCAATACTTCCTCGGAATGAGCCGGATAATATCAGTAAGCGACATCACGATGAGGAATGCAGGCGGCGATGCCGCCTGCGCGCTTTCGTTCAGAGAAAAACTCGAGCTGGCCAGACTTCTTGACCGGCTCGGGGTCTCCATAATAGAGGCCCCTCCCTTTTCCGGAAGCAGAACGGATGCCATTCTCATCAAATCACTTTCCTCGTCCATCGGTCAGAGCGCGCTGGCCGTTCCCATTGATGCCACAAACCCGGAGGGGGCGCAAGTCTGCTGGAATGCACTGAAAGAAGCCGCCCGACCAAGACTCCAGGTTCGGTTGCCGGCAAGTACCGTCAGGATGGAATACTCCTGCCACCTCAAGCCGGATGCAGTGCTGGCACTATGCTCGGAAGCCGTGGGGCGATGTAGGGAACTGTGCCCTGAAGTCGAACTGGTTGCGGAAGATTTCACGCGAAGCGACAGACAATTTCTTTCGAAGATGATAACGGCGGCCGTGCAGGCCGGAGCTACTGTGGTAACCGTATGCGACTTGTCCGGAGACCTGCTCCCGGAAGAATTCGCCCAAACCGTAAGCGATATCAAATCTCTCCTCCCGGAGACTGTCGGGCTCGGTGTGGAATGTTCCAACGGCTTGTTCCTGGCCGACACCTGCGCCATCGCGGCCGTACGTGCCGGTGCGGATGAGATAAAGACGGCCGTATTCGGAAATTTCACTGCCTCGACGGAAAGATTCACTTCCATATTGACCGCCAAAAGCGAAACTTGCGGAGCCTGTTGCGGCATAAAGAACACGGAGATACACCACACGGCAGGGCAGATAAAGGCGCTCTTCAAGCCGAAGAACAACAAATCCGTCGTAAGGACCGCCACGGACAGGACGGATATGAGGCTCACAATAAACGATGACAAGCCGGAAGTACTCAAAGCGGTGCGGGATCTCAATTATGACCTGTCGGAAGAGGACGCGAATCGCGTATTCGAAGAATTCGTCCGACTCGCATCGAAGAACGGATTCATCGATGCCAAGGAACTTGATGCGATAGTGGCTACCGTGGCGTTCCAGGTTCCCCGGACATACCGCCTCGAAAGCTACGTTATAAATTCGGGCAACACCATCACCGCGACCTGCCATATGCGCATCAGAAAGGGAAATGAACTACTGGAACACGTCTGCGTGGGGGACGGCCCAATAGACGCGTCTTTTCTCGCAATAGAGAAGGCGATAGGCCGGCATTTCGAACTTGACGATTTTCAAATTCAGTCCGTGACGGAAGGTCGCGAGGCTATGGGAGAGACGGTGGTACGCCTGCGCCACGGAGATAAAATCTATTCCGGGCGGGGGATTTCCACCGACATAGTCGGTTCCAGTATAATGGCATACATAAGTGCCATCAACAAGATTGCATTCGAGGAGGAGGAAGCGTGAGACTGTCATTCACAGTGGAAGGATGGCCGGAACTCGAATGGAACGAAATCCTCGATACGGCAGTGGAGATGCGATTCGCCGGCATCGAAATGGGTGACGTGCGCAACGTTCCCGCATTGTCCGGCAAAGGGGCGCCCTTCCACAGATATTCACTTACAGGCACGTTCCGTGAACTTCGCGAACGCCGTCTGTCGATTCCCTGCTTCAATGCTTCCTGTGACCTGTCCGACGAGAGCTGTGTCGACTGTTTGACCGCACTCATCGGCCTCGCATCCGATATGCGGTGCCGCTACGTGAGCGCCGCCGCATATGGGGATTCGGAAGAGAAACTGCGACACAATCTGGACCGCATCATTCCCCTGGCTGCGAAAAGCGGGGTGACGATACTCGTAAGGACCGAGGGGGCTTTTTCCGACACGGCCACGCTCCGGGCCCTGCTGGACCGCTATGCCTGCGATGAACTGGCCGTACTCTGGGACATACACCATCCGTACCGGGATTGTGGAGAAAGCCCGTCCGAGACCATAACCAACCTGGGTGCATACGTCCGGCACGTGCACCTGCGCGACAGTGACGATGCGCAGAGGTTCAACCTGGTCGGAGAAGGCAATATGCCGATAGAGGAAGTGATGAAAGCCCTTTCCTCCGTCAACTATGACGGTTTCATCTCCCTCAGATGGGACAGGAACTGGCTGGACGACATACAGGACTTCCGCGTGATTTTCCCACATTTCACCAACTATATGAGCCATTTCGAGGATTCCAGAAGCAAGAGAAACACTCTGTATCCCAATCACGACGGCTCCGGATGGTACGTGTGGAAGAAGGACGAACTGCTTACGCTCACTTTTCCGCAGGTGCTCGACCGCATAGTTGCGGAATTTCCCGACCAGTACTGTTTCAAATACACCACGCTCGACTACACGCGCACCTATTCACAGTTCAGGGATGACGTGGACGATTTCGCGAGGGCGCTGGTCTCACTGGGGGTCAGACCCGGTTTCAAGGTAGCTGTATGGGCCACAAACGTGCCAGCCTGGTACATCGCCTTCTGGGCTACGGTGAAAATCGGCGCAATACTCGTCACGATGAATACGGCCTACAAGATACACGAGGCCGAATACCTTCTCAGACAGTCAGACACTCATACCCTCGTGATGATAGACAGCGCGCTGGACTCCGATTACAGGAACATCATCAACGAACTCTGCCCCGAAATTGCAAAAAACATCAAGGGAGAGCCGCTGCATTGCGCCAGACTCCCCTTCCTCCGCAACGTCATCACGGTGGGATTCAGGCAGAAAGGCTGTTTCACTTTCGAGGAAGCTATGGAAAGAAAGACGCTGGTGGCCCGGGAAGAGATACTGTCGATGGCCGCGCAGGTGCGTCCGGGTGATGTCTGCAACATGCAGTACACTTCCGGCACCACCGGATTCCCGAAGGGAGTGATGCTCACGCACTACAACGTCATCAACAACGGCAAGTGCATAGGAGACCGGCTCGGGCTGTCCACCGCCGACAGGATGATGATACAGGTGCCTATGTTCCATTGTTTCGGGATGGTGCTTTCGATGACTTCGTCGGTCACCCACGGCGCGACAATGTGTCCCCTGCCCTATTTCTCGGCAAAATCGGCTCTCGCCTGCATCAATCAGGAGCGCATAACCTGCTTCAACGGAGTGCCGACGATGTTCATAGCCATGTTCAACCACCCGGACTACGCAAGTACCGATTTCTCGTATATCCGCACCGGGATAATGGCGGGTGCCGGATGTCCTCCAGAACTGATGAAAAGAGCCGCTTCGCCGGACGGAATGAATATGGGAGGCATAGTGAGCGTTTACGGACAGACCGAAGCCGCCCCGGGCAACACGATGTCAACCTGGACTGATGATTTGGAAGTCCGTTGCGGGACGGTGGGTTATCCTTTCCCGCACATACAGTGCAAGGTGGTTGACCCGGAGACAGGCGAAGAACTGCCGGACGGAATGGACGGGGAATTCTGCTCCAAGGGGTACAACACGATGAAAGGCTACTACAAGATGCCTGAAGCCACTTCACTCGCGATAGACCGGGACGGATGGTTGCACAGCGGTGACCTTGCCCGCAGGGATGCTGACGGCAACTACCGCATAACCGGGAGGCTCAAGGATATGATAATACGTGGCGGAGAGAACATCTATCCGAAGGAAATAGAGGAGTTCATCTATACGCACCAGGCAGTGAAAGACGTGCAGGTGATAGGTGTCCCCGATGAAAAATACGGAGAAGAGGCGATGGCCTGCATAGTGCTCAAGGACGGCACTTCCCTGACTGAAGAAGATATGCGCGGATACATAACCGGCCGTCTGGCTCGTCACAAAGTGCCGAAATACATAAGATTCGTAAGCGGTTTCCCTATGAATGCCGCAGGAAAGATACTCAAATACAAAATGAGAGAAGAGGCGACGGCCTGGCTGAAAGAAACAGTGAAATGACAATCAAAGAAATCATACGTTCAAGCGCGAAGCCGTTTCCTTCCCTGGAGATAGTACCTCCTATGAAAGGCGTATCCAAAGAGGAACTTCTGAATTCGATAAGACCGTTTATGGAATTCTGTCCGCCTTTCATAAACGTCACACGCCACCGCGAGGAGTTCGAGTACCTGCCCCAGCCGGACGGTTCGTACACAAGAAGAACCGTCCGGAGGAGGGTCAGCGAGACGGCGGTATGCGCCGCCATACAAGCGGAATTCAAACTGGAAGTCGTACCCCACATCATTTGCGCGGGAGCTTCCGTAGGGAAAATCGAAGCGCAGCTCCAAGATATGAAATTCCTCGGAGTGGACAACGTTCTGGCTCTCCGCGGAGACTGCCTGCTAGGGGAAAAGAGGTTCACGCCCGAACCGGACGGATACCGCTACGCCTCGGAGCTCGTCACCGCGATAAAGGAGTTTTCCGTCAAGGAAGGCAAGGATTTCTGCATCGGAGTGGGCGGATATCCGGAAAAGCATTTTGAATCTCCCAATATGGACGCTGACATATCCAATCTGAAGAAAAAGGTGGATGCAGGCGCCGACTACATCATAACGCAGATGTTCTTCGACAATCAGGCATTTTACGCATTCCGGGACAAATGTCGGGAAGCGGGCATCAAGGTGCCTGTAATCCCGGGGCTCAAGCCGCTCACCAATCCCAGACAACTGGAGACCATACCCGAAGCGTTTTCACTGGACATTCCGCAAGAGCTGGTCAGGGAATTGACTTCCCACGCCGGAGACAAGACGGCCTGCTACCGCATCGGTATGGAGTGGTGTTCCGGACAATGCCGCGACCTGCTCGCTCACGGGGCGCCGGCCGTGCATTTCTACACGATGGGCCGTCAGGACAACGTACTGGAGATACTGAAAAACAATTTCTAATTACGGGATGAGTTTCACCGATGATATCGCCAAACGCATTCTCGTGCTTGACGGCGCGATGGGGTCGATGCTCCAGACAGGAATGGATGCGGAAAGCATACTCCGTTCCTACGTCGATGCCGGGGCCGACATCATCACTTCCGACAGTTTCAGTGCAAACGGAATAGCGCAAGCGGCGAACGGCCGTGCCTCAGAGGCCGCGGCAATGGCATACGAGGCTGCGGCGCTTGCAAGAAAAGTCGCCGACGGAGCCGGGCGGAATGTCTATGTGGCCGGAAGCGCCGGTCCCACAGGAGCGTCCCTCACGCTTGCCTCGGACGCAGATGACACCACGTACAGGAAATATTCATTCGAAAATTTCCGCAAATCCTATTCGGAACAGTTTGAAGCGCTCATAAAAGGAGGCGCGGACTTCATTCTTCTGGAGACCTGTTTCGATTCCCTCAACGTCAAGGCGGCCGGAAAAGCCCTGGACGATTTGGGATATGGCATACCTGTAGTCGTGTCGGCCACGGTCAGCGACCGCAGTGGCCGGACTCTCACCGGGCAGACCCCCGAAGCATTTTTCACTTCCGTGAAATTCATTCCCGGACTCGCCGCCTTCGGAATAAACTGTGCACTCGGGGCATCCGCGATGAAGACTCTCGTGGAAGAAATCGCTTCATTCAGTCCCCTACCCCTGATTTTCTACCCCAATGCAGGCATCCCCGACGAGTTCGGACGTTACAACGACTCACCCGAAGCTATGGCCACCGTGATGAGAGATCTGGCTGCACGGGGGATGCTCAACATAGCCGGAGGTTGCTGCGGCACCACCCCGGCGCATATTGCGGCCATATCCGATGCCGTCAGGGGCTTCAAGCCCAGAATGGTGTACAAAAAGGAAAATATGCTGAAAGTTAGCGGGCTGGAGGTGACCGGAATCGGTGAGGGCAACAATTTCACCATCATCGGCGAGCGTACCAACATAGCGGGTTCCGCCAGATTCGGAAAAATAATAAGCGAATGCAGGTATGCTGACGGGCTGGCCATTGCAGCGAAGGAGATTGAATGCGGGGCGACGGTCATCGACGTCAACGTGGATGACCCTATGTCGGATGACCCGTCCGGAAAGATGAGGGATTTCCTGCGCTGCGCCTCCAATGATCCCGCGGTAGCCAAAGCCGCCGTAATGCTGGATTCCTCTCACTGGGACACACTTCTGGAAGGGCTTCGCAACGTCCCGGGGAAATGTATCGTCAACTCCATCTCCCTATGTGACGGAGAGGAGGAATTCGTGCGCAAGGCGCTGGTAATAAAGTCATACGGAGCCGCGATGGTGGTAATGGCCTTCGACGAGAAAGGACAGGCTGTGACTTTCGAACGGAAAGTGGAAATCTGCAAACGCAGTTACAGGCTTCTCACCGGAGCAGGCATCCCGCCGCAGGACATAATATTCGACTGCAACATACTCACGATAGGCACCGGAATACAGGGACATTCACGCTTCGCCCTCGATTTCATAGAGGCCGTGAAATGGATTAAGGGCAATCTGCCCGGAGCGCTCACATCGGGAGGAGTGTCGAACCTCTCTTTCGCGTTCAGAGGCAACAATGCGGTACGGGAGGCCATGCACGCCGTCTTTCTCCATCACGCCATAAAGGCGGGGCTGGATATGGCCATCGTCAATCCCCAGACTCTTCTGCGCTATGACGAAGTGGAAAGCGGATTGAGAGAGGCCGCGGAGGACGTGATATTTGACAGGGACGAGGGTGCGACTGCACGGCTCGTGGCTCTCGTGTCCAGGCAAACGTCAGGTACAGCGCTCCACTCTGCCCCCGCGCCCGGGCAAGCGTCCCCGTCTGCCGTCCGCTGCGAGGCAATAGAATCTGACCCTGAAAAAGCTCTCGCCGCAGCGGTGATTGCCGGGAACGACTGTGATACGGAACGGCTGACGGAACTTTGCAGGCTCAGGCTCGGCAGCGCAGTGGCAGTCATAGAAGGTCCCCTGATGCACGGTATGGAAACGGTGGGGGAACGCTTTGCGGATGGAAGGATGTTCCTCCCTCAGGTGATAAAATCCGCCAGAACTATGCGTGAAGCAGTCAAGATTCTCGAACCGTATATGGGCACGAAGGGAGAGGCATCGGGGCGGCCCCGTTTTCTGATAGCAACTGTCAGCGGTGACATCCACGACATCGGCAAGAACATCACTTCCATAGTGCTGCAATGCGGAGGTTTTGAAGTGACGGATCTCGGTGTGGACGTGCCTTGCGGCACAATCATAGAGAAGGCGATTGAAACGGGGGCTGACATCATAGGCGTCAGCGGACTTATCTCCCCTTCCCTTCAGAAAATGCTGGAACTCTGCCAGGAGCTGAATGACCGCAAAATGGACATACCCCTGTTCGTGGGCGGTGCGGCGGTCTCGGGCAAATTCACGGCTCTCAGGCTCGCACCTGTATATGGCAACGTTCATTACGCCGCAGACGCCTCCTCCACGGCGGTGATGGCCAAGAAATGCCTTTCTTCCCCGGAGAGTTTCCGCATTTCGGAAAAAAGCCGGTACGAGGTCATCAGGAATGCAGTGCAGGATTCACCCGCACAGACACGCCGCATCCGGGTCACGGACGGATTTATGGAAGGACGGTTCTTCGAAGACATACCTCTTGCAAGTGTGAAAGCAGAAAAACTGGCAGATTGCTTTGAATGGAAAATGTTTGACGCGATACTAGGCATCAAAAAACCGGATGACAAACTCCACAATGAAGCAAAAGCACGAATGAAGGGACTGGCTCCCGTCATCTGCGCACGTTTCTTCGACTGTCACAGAGATGGCGGAGACCTTGTAACAGATTCATTCCGTCTCCCGATGCCGACACAGGACTGGCCTCTTGCCCTGTATTTCCCCGAAAACGGAAGCGCGCAACTCGGCCTGTTCGCCGTGAGGATGGATTTCCCGGAGAAGCACGACCTAATGGATTTCTCCGTGAGAGCCACGCTGGCAGAAGCCGCCTCCACCTTCATAGAACGCTCTTTGCGCAAAAGGCTCCCGGAAGGGATGAAACTGATAATGCCCGGTATAGGATACGACTGCTGTCCGGATCACAGTCTGAAACGGGACGTACTTGCGCAACTTCCTGCAGGCATAGGCATTGAGCTCAACGATTCCTGCGCAATGATACCCCAGACAAGCATCTGCGGACTTGTCATAGCCCACAGGGATGCCGCCTATGAATGCCATCGAAGTGTAGTGCGGGAAGAACTCGATGCCTATGCAATCAGGCGCGGCTTTACGGCAGAAGAAAAAGAACAGTTCCTTTCCCCTCTGTGGCTTTGAAACTCCGACCGGAACGCCCCGCGAATTGGCCAGCCAGTTGCCCCAATCTACAAGTCGTTGAAGTCCAGCATCCTACGGAGAAATCTATAGATAGGTCCCTTTTCCACGTGACTCATAGCGCCTAACTTGCATATGAATTTCCATACGCAGGTTCCCTGCGGCGTTCCGTCCTCGTTCTTTCCCCCGCCCTTACGCTGCATCTCCATAAAAGGATACATCACGAAAGTCATACCCAGACTCAGCCCAATGACAATATACAGTTGCACGTCCACAGTCGCACCAACTCTCCACGAAACAAACCAGGACGCGACAACAAACATATTCATCATTATTATGCAGAAAGCGGTGCCTATATGCGAAAATCCGGCTGTTATGAAAAGATGATGAAGATGATGCCTGTCGGCTTTGAAAGGAGACGCACCCTTCAGAATGCGCCACCCGGTGACCCTCAGCGTATCGAATACGGGGATTGCGAGCGTGGCAAGCGTGAACGGCACCACGCCGAATCTTTCCATTTCGAGACTGTCCGAAGAGTTGGTGTCGCTCAAAGCCTCAAAAACGAACATTGTCAGGATGATTCCCAGCATCAAGGTCCCCGAGTCTCCGATGAACATCTTCGACGCTCTGCCGAACACGTTGTGAAGAAAAAACGGGACAAGAGAGCAGGCGCACACCAGTGCGAAAATTCCCATCTGGCAATAACCTATATGGAAGAAAAATACGGAAAACAGGGTGCAGGCAATTACACAGAAACCGGAACAATACCCGTCGACGCCGTCAATCATATTGATTGCATTGATGACACCCACGCCGGTAATGATGGAAAGCGGCACGGACAGGTACTGGGAGAATCCGTACACACCCCACAGACCGTGGAGGCTGTCGATGCATATTTCGGTGATCGATATGAGAATCCAGACTACACATATCTCTATCAGGAACTTCAATGTCGCCGGTATGTCCGTGATGTCATCCCATATTCCCACAGCGAGCATTACCGTAAAGGAAAGCACCCGTATCCATCCCAGATTCAAGTCCACGAACAGTTCCAGAAAAAAGAAGGCCGAAAGTATGCCGATGAATACAGCCACTCCGCCTATTACCGGGACAGGATCTCGATGAAGCTTGCGTGACGAAGGATTGTCAAGAATGGAATGGCGTCTTGCAAAATGCTCAACAAACGGATACACCAGCATAGTGACTGACAACGCCACCAATGCCGCAAGGACCGCCAATAAATTATAGTTCATGATTGCTGTTCAAACAATATATTTTGCAAATATAGCAAGATTTTCCGTATTAGGGAAAGTCACAGCACACTATTCGAAAACCTATATCATTTTCTCCTGATACACAAGGAGATGGCTTCGGCATGCTCAAGAACAAATCGTGAGGAGTCCTTCACCACGAGAGCCAGGTATCCGCCTCCTCCGGCTCCCGCCAGTTTCCAAGCCAGAACTCCGTCTATACAGGCGTATGAGTCTATCGTGTCCTGTATATGTACCTCGTCGGGCGTATGTCCGTCCTGCCCGCAGGGACGAATCATCCCCGGGAACATCGCAACCTGAGCGATGAAGGAAGCCTTGAACGCGGAAGCGAAAGCCACGAGATTCTTGCGCATAATGGCATCCCAGCACTCTTCAGCAGCTGTGGCAAGGGCTTTGACCTTTTCTTCGTTTATATCTTTTCCAGCCGTCACGTTGCAGCCTGGCCGCCTGGGTTCCATTGGTATAAGCACAAGATGGTCTTCGAGAAAGCGGAGAGTCATTTCATCCGTCGTGGATTCGATTTTGTCCGGCCAGAAACGGTTGTCGTAATAGTGGCGGGAAAGGCCGGGCACGCAGATACCTATCGCGTCCTGAGCTCCGGACACGTGATCCCCCGCTTCGCGCTCCGGCGCGTTCTCAAAGCAGAACACAAGTCTGGCAAGCATCTCCGGCGCCATCTTGGGCAGACTGTACGGCCAGATTTTGCGTATCGTATTGCGTGTGGACGTAGAAAGACCGCACCTGTCACGCACTTCGAAAGTCGGTTCAAGAGAAACGGTAAGCGCCCAACCGGGATGATATACGCTGACATAAGGCTGGTCGATCCAAGTACCCGCTATGTCCAGACGAGTGGGAATCCCATCCGTGCAATCCGGTTCCCGATGCGCATCCCTTTCGGCAAGACCGGCCTTCAAAGATGAAGAACTTCTGTCCTGCAGGCCCGCGTGAGGTGCGCGGTCAAGTTCGACATACCCTATCCCACGCTCACGGCATATTCTGCGTTTCTCTTCGCTTCCTCCGTCCGAATTTACCACGAACACGTCCGGCTTCACCTTGTCGAGAGTGGGCAGGAAATCGATGATGCCGACACCCTCGTTAATGCAGGCATCCTTGACGTAGCGCACGGCCTTCACCATAAAGAGCCGCTCTTCCTGAGGGAACAGCGGCTTGGCGTGTTTGTATTCAAGGTAGGTCGCATCGGAACCGATTCCTACATAAAGGTCGCCGTACTGCGATGCCTGTTTGAAAAACTCTATATGGCCGGAATGTAATAAATCATAACATCCCGAAACGAATACCCTGAGCCGTCGCTTCCGCACCTCCATGGCTATGGAATCAGCTGTCTTGTCCATCGGTCTGAAATCCGTCTCCGACTTTACAACGTGTCGCAATCACTCCTCCTTCTTAGTAGTAGATGCGAAGAAATATTCTCCGCCCTCTTCGGATTGTCCCCTGAAGAAAACACGGGTTGTCTGAGTTTGAGCGAATTTCTTACCTATGAAGCCGACAAAGGCGTCACTGTCACATTCTCCAACCGGAGAATCGTTTCTTGTTTCAAATATTTTATCATACTTATTCAAGTATCTTTCCTGAGCATCCTTGAATACGGAATAGATCCTCAAATCATATGTAAATTCAACTCTTGACTTGTTGCCGCCGAAGACTCCCTCCACAGGCGTCAAGACAAGTGAGTCTTCCGGTTGGAGAGGTCTTGAGCCGCCCACTCTGAAAAAAGTGGTATCGATAACAACAGGACGGAGCGCGCCTACCGACACAACCGGTTCCTCCTCTTTCCTAACGACGTCAATCGCGTAGATGAAAGGACAATGATCCTCCTTACTGTCAATCTGGGCGTTTGTCTTTGTGTAAGTAAACTTGGCAGTACTTTCTTTGACTGTATCCGCGAACTCATTTTTTTCGAAATCTTTTCCACGCACAATGATGTAAACGCTATCCAGAATATTCTGCGACAAATTATCCCAATCGAAGTGCATCTCGAGAGTCTGGCACACGGGGGCAAGGGCCGCTTCTTTTGTTTTGTCCTTGGAACAAGCCACGGCAAGCAGCGCTACGAAGACCGCAAAAACGAAAATCTGATTTTTCTTCATAAACGTATGGCTTTAAATTTTGTTGCACACAAGAATATCAGGGCAAATTTACGGCATTTTTTTTAGAAAATCAAGCTTATTCGACTGCTCTGGCCCTGAAACGCCGACGTCCCGCCTTCAAAGTTCTGGTTTTTCCCGAAACGTCAGTGAATCTGGCTACAGTCCCTACCGGTACGCTGAGCTCATACAGAACCTCCCCGCACGACTTTTTCCAGTGCACCTCTATTGTACCGTACGGCGTTTCCTTGGTCACGTCGGCATCGGTCACTCCTGACGGAATCTGCGGATTTATCGTAAAGGACGAATATCCCGGCCCGTCGGGGACTATGCCCCCGAGTGCCTGATAGAACCAACTTCCTATGCCGTTGAAACAGTTGTGAATGAAACTCCGGTCCCCGTCCCAGTACTCCCAGGTCGTGGTCCCTCCGTTGTCAATCATATAGAGATAGCCGGGGCAGTCCCTCTGTTTCAGTTTCTCGTAAACGAAATCCGGCTGATTGTCCTTTACCGCCCATTCGGCGAGAACGGGAATGCCCACCAGACCTTCGGCGATATGGTTGCGATACACGGAAGAGCTGCGCTCCATCATCTTGCTCCTGACCGCCGGATACAGTTCTTCCGGCACTGCGCCGACCAGCATAGGATAGAGCATATCAAGTTCCGAACGGCTGGCATAGGTGGTGTCGGACGGATTGAAGAAAGCCTCGTGGATAGCCGCGTTCAGGGTATTCCGTCTGCAAGCGAAGTCGCGCGCATCATCTTCTTTTCCGAGCAGCAGTGCGATATGCTCCATCGCCGAGAGATTCTGGCTCAGCGAGCAGTTATTGACCAGATCTATGGACCGCCCGTTGCTCACGTCTATTCCTTCCGGCGCAATCCAGTCCCCGAGATACCACGTCCTGTAATCGGTATCGTGCCACCTTTTCAGCAGGCCGTCCACGCTGAATGCGTCCACATACCCGAGCCACAGTTTCATTTTGTCATACAGTTCCACGGCCATACGCGAATCACCGTAGTCTAGCAGAGTTCTGTACGGAGCCATTATGATGAAACCGCACCAGTACGGACCGCCTCCTGCCGCTATGGGAGACGGGGCTGTGTGGGGCAGAGAGCCGTCAGGCCTGATTACATCCCCCCAGGCCTTGAGCCAGTTGTAATACAACGGGGCGGCATCATACATAGTCTGCGTGGTTACAGTGGACGAATTACCGTCACCTCCGTATCCCAATCTTTCGATATGCGGACAATCCACCTGATAGCCTCCGAACGTGAGAAGGGAGAGCGTGTATTGTATCAAATCGTGGATATCATTCATATCTTCGTCAGAGCATCTGAAAGAGGATGCGTTGGGACAGTCTGCCCGTATCGTGAACGCGCTGATGTCCTCCTGTCCGGGCATCCGCTTGCAACCCTCCAGCACAATGTATCTGAAAGCGTGATGACAGAAACGGTTGCGGAAAACGTCCCCTCCGTCAGCCCCGGAGGTGTAGAAGGTGTCATTTTCCAATATGCCGTCCTCCCTTATGCGGTCGGCGTAGCAGGCTCTGATACGTGTACCGGCCGCACACTTGGGAAAACGATACTCCACCTGTGCCAGCACGCTCTTCCCCATATCCACAAGCCACAGTTCCCCGGCAGGCGCTCCCAACTCTTCCGCAAAACAGAGGGAGACAGAGTCGAGACGGGTGACGGAAACGGGATGAAGGGTATCCGCTATCACGTTGGGGGGACACATCACAGGCGTTTCCTCTATTCCGGACACATCAACCACGTCCACAGGACTGCTTATTTCAGACACGGCCACGCGTGCATCCACCGTTTCGCCTCCGAAATCCCAGGCTGTGGCCGTACCTGTCGAGCGATAACCCTTGTCAAATGCCGTCCAGGACTCGTCCGTAACAAGTATGGTCTCCCACGAAAGACCGTTCTTCTTCTGAACAGCAGCCTTGACAAGCGGACCGCCATAGACGGCATCGAAAGCCTCCGGTGTGTACCACCCTCTCCCGGCCCATATCCCTATTTCGTTTTTCCCCGGCACAATCAGCCCGCTTATATTGTAAGTCACGGTCAGGGAGCGCCGGTCGAGTTGCGACACCGCCGGAGAAAGCACGGCAGGCCCCGATTTCTTCCCGTTGACGTACAGTTCGTGGTATCCGAGCGAATTGACGTGCACGAAAACTTCATCACCTTCATCAGCTTCAAAAACGTTGCTGAAATACGGAGATACCCCGCCTTCTCCAAACGCCCCTATGCGCTTCCCGGGAAGGGAGTCGATAAGTCCCACCGAAAAAACGGCGGGGACGCTCCAATCCGAGACGGTTCCGCGTCCCCACACACGCACCCTCCAGAAGCATTCGTCGCCAGCTCCGAGTTGTCTGCCGGCGTAAGGCACCATCACGGTGTTGCCGGAGCGCAGCTTGCCGCTGTCCCACAGGTCAGGATCTCCGACCGTCAGGCCGCAAACCGATGAGGCGACCTGTATCTGAAAAGCCGATACTGACGGAATGTCACCGGACACCTTCCAAGAAAAATGCGGCGAGGCATTGTCTATTCCGAGAGGGTCGACAAGCCCCTCGCAGGTAAGGGAATGCACTTTCGGACAGGTGCAGGAGACTGCAAGCGCAACGAGAACCGCTGCCGGAACGATGGAGAACAATCTTTTCATAGGTAATCCTGATGATTCGTTACAGATTGTGAATATAAGTAAATTTATCATTTGTGCAGCGGGATACATTTTAATCAAAAGTATATTTTGTAAATTTGCGCAAATTAACTGAACGGGAATCATACCGTCCCTGTATAATGCGCCGGATTCTCTTCATATGTCACGGAAATATATGCCGCAGTCCGATGGCCGAGTTCATCCTTAAAGCCCTTGTAAAAGCAAAGGGACTGGAGGACTTGTATTACATCGGGAGCGCAGCCGTATCGACAGAAGAAATCGGCAATCCCATATATCCGCCGGCGAAGCGATGTCTTACCAATCACGGAATCTTGTTCGATGCAGAAAAGAAGGCACGGCAGGTTGTGCCTGAGGACTACGACCGCTTCGACCGTCTCATCTGTATGGACGCCGGCAATCTGCGCTGGCTACGCCGCATCATCCCGGATGACCCGCAGAAAAAAATCCACCTGCTGATGTCCTATACCGGACGTACCCGTGATGTAGCGGATCCGTGGTACACCGGCGATTTCGAAACCGCCTTCCAGGATATCCTCGAAGGCTGCGAAGCGATGTTGAGACCGCCGCAATGAGACTTGTAATCCAGCGAGTGAGGGAAGCTTCCGTCTCTATTGACGGCAAGGTCGTATCCGCCATCGGGCAAGGCCTGTTCATCCTTGTGGGGGTGGAGAACGGTGATACCGAGTCCGATATGGAGTGGCTGACAGCGAAGGTTGCCGGGCTCCGCATCTTCAATGACGAGGACGGTATAATGAACCGCAGCGTAGTGGACGTGGACGGACAACTGCTCGCCGTGTCCCAGTTCACCCTCACAGCTTCCACGAAGAAAGGCAACCGGCCGTCCTATATCCGGGCGGCGGGACACGAACTGGCTGTGCCGCTATATGACAAGTTCTGTGTCCGTCTTTCCGAAATTGCAGACAGACCGGTTCTTAAAGGCGTTTTCGGTGCGGATATGCAGTGCGCGCTTGTCAACGACGGCCCGGTGACGATAATAATCGATTCGAGAATTAAAGAATAAACAGGCATATCCCTGCCGTTCCGTTCGAGAACTTTGTATTTACGGCCAATAATTGCTACCTTTATCACACTATTCAAACGGTTAAGTATATTCTATGTTCAAGAATCAACCACGGGGACTGTTCGCCCTCGCAATAGCGAACACTGGTGAGCGTTTCGGCTATTACACGATGCTCGCCATTTTCCTGCTCTTCCTGCAGGCGAAATTCGGATTTTCCGCCGCAGCGGCGGGTCAGTTCTATGCCATTTTCCTTGCAGCGGTATATTTTATGCCCGTTCTGGGAGGATGGCTGGCCGACAGAATAGGTTTCGGCCGGTGCGTTGTCACCGGGATCTGCGTGATGTTCGCCGGATATCTGTGTCTGGCCATCCCGACCGATGCATTCGCCGGTCGCGGAGCAGCCCTCACCCTGATGATTGGAGCTCTTCTGATGATTGCCGTCGGGACAGGTCTCTTCAAGGGCAACTTGCAAGTAATGACGGGCAATCTGTACGATGACCCCAAATACTCTGCAAGAAGAGATTCGGGATTCAGCCTGTTCTATATGGCCATCAATCTCGGCTCGATGTTCGCTCCCACAGCTGCCACCGCTCTCACCAACAGTCATCTCGGCAAATCAGGGCTCATCTACAAGGCGGACATCCCCGCACTTGCGCACCAATATCTCAACGGCTCGCTCGCCGACACTTCGGCGCTGTCAGGCCTTCAGGCGATGATGCCTGGCGCCGACGCCGCCTCGATGGAACTCGGTGATTTCTGCCATTTCTACATACAGCAGCTCTCCACGGCCTACAATCTGGGATTTGCCGTGGCCTGCGTATCCCTGATATTCTCAATGGCGATATATTTCGGCTTCCGCCCGTGGTTCAGACATACGGACGTCAATGCCAAGCAGGCCGCGCAGGGCAACGCGGAGCAGGTCGAGCTCACTCCCAAACAGACGAAGGACCGCATCGTGGCTCTCTGTTTCGTCTTCGCAGTGGTCATCTTCTTCTGGATGGCATTTCACCAGAACGGAAGTTCCCTGACCTATTTCGCCCGCGACTACACGCAGACGTCAGTCAGCGGCCCTCTGCGCATAGGGTTCAACATCTGGCCTCTGGCTCTCATCGCCATCTCCGTCTATACGCTCTTCGGAATTTTCCAAAGCGCGAAATCCGAGTCGAAGGGAATCTGCACCGCCGTCACTTTGCTTCTCTGGGCCGGAGCCTACGCGATATACAAGAGTATGGACGCGGAAATTCACATTCTCCCGCAGCAGTTCCAGCAATTCAACCCGTTCTTCGTGGTGGCGCTCACACCGGTCTCGATGGCAATATTCGGAGCTCTTGCGAGCAAAGGCAAAGAACCTTCCGCACCTATGAAGATAGGTCTTGGAATGTTCGTGGCGGCCATAGGATATCTGATAATGCTGACAGCATCCAACGGGCAACCCGCACCGGCGGAGCTCATTTCAGCCGGCGGCGTCTCTCCTGACCCCGTGGTTCCCACCTACCTCATAGGCACATACCTCGTGCTGACTTTCGCCGAACTGCTGCTCAGTCCTATGGGCATCTCCTTCGTCAGCAAGGTGGCTCCTCCGAAATACAAGGGCCTGATGATGGGATGCTGGTTCGCCGCCACCGCCATAGGCAACTACCTCAGTTCCATCCCTTCGATGCTGTGGGAGAACGTTCCCCTCTGGGTCAACTGGACAGTCCTGATGGTTCTTTGCGTCATCTCCGGAGTCGTAATGTTCTCGATGCTCAAAAAACTTGAAGCGGCAACGGCGTGATGACCGAAAGGACAAAGGCAAAACTCGCCGAATGGGCCGACAAGTACAATGACCCGGTCTATTTCACGGAGGACCCGATAGCATTTCCGCGCGAGTTCGCCCGCAGAGGCGCGCGACGGCAGGACATCGAAATCGCCGCAGTATTTGCGGCGCATTTCGCCTGGGGACGCCGTGCCATAATAGTCCGCGACAAGTCCCGTCTGATGGACGCGATGCAGTGGCGACCCTACGACTACGTAATGGCCGGTGATTGGAGGGATGATGACACTTCAGTTCACAGGACAGTGAAATGGAGCGAAGTAGCGCAGATATGCCGTAATCTCCGGGACTGGTATTCAACGCGCGACACCCTGGAAAAGATGTCCGTCCGGCTGATGCGCACCTGCATCTACGGACAGAAAGAGGACACCAGGGCCCCCAACAAGAAAATAAATATGCTGCGCCGCTGGATGACGCGACGCGACGGAATCGTGGATCTCGGGATATGGCGCGACAGCGATCCGGCGGAACTCGTCATTCCGCTCGACGTACACGTTTACGAGGAAGCTCTGGCGCTGAATCTGACTGACAGGAGGTCCAAAGACATCGCTACGGCGGCACAGATTACCGATGCATTCAGAGAGATATGGCCGGAAGACCCCTGCAAGGGTGATTTCGCCCTTTTCGGATATGGAGTAAGCAAAAATGCCTAGGCTTTACATAATTTCAGGTTGCAACGGTTCGGGGAAGACGACAGCGTCATATACACTGCTGCCGGAGATGTTCGACTGTTTCCAATTCGTCAATTCCGATGAATTCGCCAAGAGTCTCTCCCCTTTCAATCCCTCCGCCGCATCCGTATCGGCCAGCCGGTATATGCTTATGAAAATCCAGTACCTGCTCAACCTTAAAAAGGACTTCTGCATCGAGACCACGCTTGCGACCAGATCCCTTATGAACATCATAAGGAAGGCTCACGATTACGGCTACACCGTCACGCTGCTGTACTTCTGGCTGAGTTCCCCTGAAATCGCAATAAAGAGGGTCAAAGACAGGGTGGCGGCCGGCGGTCACAACATCCCGGAAGACATCATCCGCAGACGTTACCTGATGGGGCTCAGTTACTTCTTCAACGACTATATGCAACTGTGCGACAGATGGATTCTCGCAGACAACACCACATCCCCTTTCACCGTGGTAGCAGAAGGAAGCAGGGATTCTGCCACAATCAGGAACACGGAGAAATACGGAGCGATATGGAGATATGTCTTCCCCGAAGAAATCGACACAGGAAACGACACAGAATGATACTTGACAGACAATATTACCTGAATATATTCTGCACGGACGAGCGCGGAATGGAAGAGTTAATCGCAACGGCGCTTCGCCACGGAGGGAACTACTGCGACCTGTTTTTCGAGAGTTCTTCCAACACCGATCTGGTGCTTCAGGATGGAGAGGTGAGTTCCGGAGGGTTTTCGGAGGATTACGGAGTGGGGATACGCGTGCTCAACGGCGAAAAGACCGGATATGCCTACGCGGAAAGCACCGAATGGGATGCGATGAAAAAATCGGCTGAAGCGGCATCGGCCATCGCTTCCGGCAGCGTGCCATCCGGACCCGCAATCTCCTCACCCGCATATCGCGGCAGGCCCAATCCTGCAGCTGACCGTTATCCGATGGAGATAGATTGGAGAAAGAAAAGCATTTCCGACCTGATACCGTATCTGACAAGGCTGGAGAGCCTTGTCCGTGCGAAAGACAGCAGAATAGACAAGCTCCAGGCCGTGATAAGTTCCGAAGTGCGCGATATACTGATGTACAATTCGCTTGGAGAACTGAAATACGATACAAGACCGACAGGCGCCATAATATTGAGCGCCACTTTCTCACAGGGCAACGTTACGGAAAACAAATACGTGTCACGCAGCCTGATGGCCGGTGCGGAAATGATAAGCGACGCCCTGCTCGAAGAGATGGCGGAAGATATTGTCAACGGCATCGACGAACGCTTTGCGGCCAGAAGGCCGAAAGGAGGCAGAATGCCGGTGGTGATGGGGGCCGGAAGTTCCGGCATATTGCTGCACGAAGCGATGGGGCACGCTTTCGAGGCCGATTTCAACAGAAAAGGACAATCCGTCTTTTCCGGCAGGATGGGACAGAGGATATGTCCGCGCGGCATCAACGTCATAGATGACGGTACCATACGCGGCAATCGCGGAGCAGTGAATTTCGATGACGAACTGGTCCCCGGACAAAAGACTTACATGGTGGAGGACGGGGTGCTGTCTTCATACCTGCACGACCGTATCAGTGCGGCATACTATGGCGTGAAACCCACTGGCAACGGGCGCAGGGAATCCTTCAGATACCATCCCCTGCCCCGTATGAGGGCAACCTATATGGAAGGCTGCGACGCAAGGCCGGAGGACATCATAGCATCTGTCAGGAAAGGCATATTCGTGGACGAGTTCTCAAACGGGCAGGTCAAGATAGGTGAAGGGGATTTCACTTTCTACGTGAAAAGCGGCTTCCTTATAGAAAACGGCCGTCTCACTATGCCAATCAAGGACATCAATGTCATAGGGAACGGGCCGCAGGCTCTCGCCGACATATCGATGGTAGGGAATGACTTCAAGATGGACAAGGGGGCATCTGTCTGCGGCAAAGGGCAGGAAGTGCAAGTGTCGCTCGGCATCCCCACCGTCCTGATAAACAATCTGACAGTAGGAGGAGAATGATATGGAAAAAATAACGGAACAGGAGATCGGATTAGGCAGGGAATGCCTCTCGCTCGCTCTTTCGAAAGGTGCGTCTGCGGCGCGAATCATTATCGACAAGAACACGACAAACAGTATAGAGACCCTCAACGGTGAGATTGACAAAGTCTCGCACTGTATGGACAAGTCTCTTTCCATCAGCATTTTCGCCGACGGAAGATATGGAAGTTTTTCCACCAACAGGATTGATGGTGACCACCTGTCCGAATTCGTGGAGAATGCAGTGAAAACAACGGCGATGCTGGCCGTGGACCGGTGCCGTATGCTCCCCTCTCCGGAAAGGTGCTGCAAGGAAGCGGCAGATGGGGATGAACTGGGACTGTATGACCTTATGATAGAAGCGATGAATTCAGATATGCGCAGGTCCGTCTCCCTGAAGGCATCCATTTTCGCAGAAACAAAAAACCACAAAGAACTCCCTTGGGAACTGATTTCCGAAGAAG
The DNA here is from genome assembly GCA_024401975.1 of Bacteroidales bacterium. GTDB lineage: Bacteria > Bacteroidota > Bacteroidia > Bacteroidales > UBA932 > Cryptobacteroides. The sequence goes on from JAKSKB010000012.1 coordinate 26,492, forward strand.
GAGAATACAGCGACACCCTTTCCGACTTCCTGCTCATCGACAGCAACGGCACGTTCTGCCGGCACACCGAATCTTCCTTCGACTACTCGGTGGAAATGACGGTGGCTGACAAGGACGGCAACAGATACAGCGGGTTCGACTGGGACGGATGTTGCAGGCTCGACGACCTCGACATAATGAACTGCGGCAGAAATGCTCTTGGGATGGCCGTCGCCGGCATAGGCCCGGGCAATGTTGAAAGCGGGAAATACAACGTGGTGATTGACGCCAGAAATTCACGCAAACTGCTCAATCCCCTGATAAGGGCGCTGCGTGGCGAAGAACTGCATCAGAACAATTCGTTCCTGAAGGACAGTCTGGGCAAATCCGTTCTTCCGCAAGGGCTGACACTTGTGGAGTGCAGCCGCAAATGCGGTGAAGCCGGGGCAAGACTGTTCGACCACGAGGGAGTGGACATACCGGCCGGTCCAGTCATAGAAAACGGAGTGGTGAAGAAGTATTTTCTCAACACGAGAATGTCCGGCAAGCTCGGCCTCCCCCCCACCGTTGACGGGCTGTACCACCCGCAATTGCTTCCTTTCCCGGAAAAAGGCCTTGACAGGGACGCCATACTGGCACTCTGCGGAGACGGAATATACGTCACAGGGTTCAACGGTGGCAACTACAACCACGCCACGGGCAATTTTTCCTACGGCATAGAAGGTTTCGCCTTCCGCAACGGAAAAATCACACACCCCGTACGGGAAATGGTGTTTACCGGGAATTTCCTCCGCCTGTGGTCCGGACTTCTGGCGGTCGGAAGCGACAATTTTCCGGAACACGGAAAGATGATGCCCACGCTCGCATTTGCGCAAGCGGACTTATCAGCGTAATACAAAAATTTGAAAGATATGAAAATAGAGAAGAACAAGGTGGTCGTACTTTCTTACGACCTTGCCGTAGAAGGTAAAATCATTGACAGGATGACGGAAGAGCATCCTCTGGACTACATTCAGGGATGCCATATGCTGTTGCCCCGGTTCGAAGAAGAGCTGGAAGGAAAGGAAGAAGGAGAGACGTTCTCCTTCATCCTGCAGCCGGAGGAAGGCTATGGGAAATATGACGACTCACTGCGTTTCGACATACCCAGGACGTCTTTTTCCGTGGAAGGCAAGATACGGGAGGACCTTCTGGTTCCAGGTAATGTCATACCTATGCTGAACGGTGCGGGAGAAGTGTGCAGGGCCAAGGTGGTGGAAGTGAAGGATGACGCCGTGAACGTGGACTTCAACCATCCGATGGCGGGCAACACCCTTGCGTTCACCGGAAAAATCCTATCGGTGCGCGACGCCACCGACAAGGAACTGTTGGAAGGGCTTCACGGAGAATTTCTTCCACGGGAAGGATGCGGGAAATGCGGTCATCACGGAGGCGGTTGCCATCACGGGGACGGAGGGTGCGGTCACCACGGAGAGGGGGAAGGGTGCTGCCATCACGGCGAAGGCGGCGAAGGTTGTCACCACGGAGACGGAGAGTGCGGATGCGGAGGAGACGGTGAATGCGGAGGAGGCTGCGGGGACAATGGCTGCCATTGCGGGCACGAAGAATCATAAATGATTATATTTGCACTTTGATGAAGGTCGCTGTCGTCATACTCAACTGGAATACCGCGGATTACCTGAAGCGTTTTCTGCCCGGCATACTCGATTCGTGCAGAAAATGCGGTGATGCGGAGGTTCTGGTGGCCGACAGCGGGAGTTCCGACGGATCACTTGAAATGCTGTCGGAGTGCTTCCCGGAAGTGGGCACAATCCCGCTGGAAAGCAATTACGGTTTCGCCGGGGGCTACAACCGCGCTCTTCTTGAGGTAGAAGCCGAATACGCGGTTCTGCTCAATTCCGACGTAGAGGCGGGCGGGGACTGGATTGCTCCGCTTTCCGGATGGATGGATTCACACCCCGATTGCGCCGCCTGCGGTCCGAAGATACTGTCGCTCAGCGAAAAGGACAGGTTCGAATATGCCGGTGCGGCCGGAGGATTGGCTGACAGATTCGGCTACACTTTCTGCCGCGGCCGCGTGATGAAGCGTGTAGAAAAGGATTGCGGGCAGTGGGATGACTCCCCGGCAGACGTTTTCTGGGTCAGCGGAGCCTGTATGATGGTGCGGATGTCGGCGTGGAAGGAAAGCGGCGGATTCGACGGAAGATTTTTCGCGCATATGGAGGAGATAGACTGGTGCTGGAGAATGTGGCTGCGTGGCTGGGAGATATCGGTTGTCACCTCGTCGGCGGTGTGGCATCTCGGAGGAGGAAGCCTTCCTCAGGACTCCCCGGAAAAACTCAGACTCAATTTCCGCAACAACCTGCTGATGCTGGAAAATAATCTTGTCGGTACCTTCATCGCACAAGGCAGCACGCCACGGAAGGCGGCGGCGAAAGCCCGGATGCGCCTGGGAGCGCGTATGGTTCTGGATTTGTGCTCCGCGGCCGTTTACCTGCTCGGGGGGCGCAAAGAAGCGGCGAAAGCCGTAGTCCGCGCACACTCGGAATTCCGCTCGATGCGCAAGGGAGTGCCAGCCTCAACGGTGGTGCGGAAAAACGGAAGAGAAGCGAAGGTTCCGGCCGGATACTTCGACGGAAGTATGATTTTTGAAGCGCTGCTGCGCGGAAAAGGAGTTTTTGAATATTTCAGAAGAAAGAGAATATGAAAATTGTAATCGTAGGAGCCGGAGACGTCGGTTCGCATCTGGCAAAAATGTTGCGCGCGGCATCCAATGACGTGACAGTCATCGATTCCGATGCATCTAGACTTGAGAGACTGACTGCCACTACGGACATAGCGGCAGTCTGCGGGAATCCGACGTCGATAGCCACGCTTCAACAGGCGGGGACCGGGACTTGCGACCTGCTCATCGCGGTCTATCCGATGGTGGACCAGGAAGTCAACATAGTGAGCGCCCTGCTCGCAAAGAGCCTGGGGGCTGCGACAGTCACGGCGCGCATACGTGGCGAAGAGTTCCTTTCGTCGGAAAATAAGTTGAGATTCAAGGAGATGGGACTCGATTTGATGTTCTACCCCAGCAAGATTGTTGCTGACGAGATAATCGACAACCTCAGCCACTCCTATGCATCGGAGACATTCGATTTCGCCCACGGCAAGCTCCAGATGACGACATTCAAGATAGAAGAAGAATCTCCTCTCCTGGAAATGAAACTCGGGGAATTCACGTCCCTCGAAGAGACCGACGACTCACGATTCCGCATCATAGCCATAGCCAGGGGTGAGGCTACGATAATCCCGCGTTTCGACACCAAATTCCAGTACCACGACCTCGTGTACGCCATCTCGCTCCGCGAGAGCAGCGATACCCTGATGAAGTTGTTCGGACAAAACGCCTCCCCTGTCAGGAACGTGATGATACTCGGAGGAAGTTCTATCGCAGAAATCGTAGCCCGTACCATAGGCAAGAATGGATTTTCCGTAAAAATCATCGAGGTGGACCGCGAACGCTGTCTGGAACTTTCCGAAAGTGTAGGAGAATATGCATCCATACTCCACGGAGACGGCCGTAATTCCGATTTGCTGCTTGACGAGGGAATACGGGAATGTGACGCATTCGTAGCGCTGACTGAAAGCGACGAGACGAACGTACTCGCCTGCCTCGCCGCAAGGAAATTCGGTGTGGACAGAACTATCGCCGAAGTGGAGAATCTGGAATACATACATTTGGCGGAAGATTTGGGTATAGACACCATAATCAACAAGAAACTGGTCACTGCCGGAAGAATCTTCAAGTTCACCCTGAGCGGCAAAGCCCGTACGGTACGCTATATGGCAGGCACTTCAGCCGAGATACTCGAATACACTGCCGCTGCAGGAAGCAGAATCACCAAATCCGCCCTCAAGGATGCGAAATTCCCTGCAAACGCCATCATCGGCGGCATAATACGCGGGAATGACGCACTTATAGCCATAGGCGACACCAGGATTGAAGCATATGACAGAGTGGTGGTCTTCGCTATGCCGGAAACTGTCAGGGAAGTTGATGAATTCTTCGTCCACGACTGACATATTGTCATCAAAATCCCGATGGCAGAGGATTTGAAGAAAGAAATCTGAAAAACAAAAGATTCAGCAATGACAAAAGAGAATGAAGAGATGAAGCAGGCGTCCGGACAGAAATTGAAAAAGGAAGAAAGCGGCAGGGAGGGAAAGAAATCGAAGGAACTGCAGAAACAGATTGACGAATTGAAAGAGCAGGCGAAGAAGGACAAGGACGACTATCTCAAACTGATGGCCGAATTCGAGACCTTCCGCCGAAGAAGCGCAGAAGACAGGCTCAATCTTGTCAGTATGGCGGCTGCCGACACTATAAAGGGACTTCTCCCGACCCTCGATGATTGCGAGAGAGCGATGGCTATGCTGGAAGAAAACGGAGACCCCGTCGCGAAGGAGGGTACAGCCCTGATATATGGCAAACTACTTTCCTATCTTCAGGGAAAAGGTCTCAAGGCAATAGAAGCTAGGGGTGAGGAATTCGACACGGACTTCCACGAGGCCGTCACCCGCTTTCCTGTGGATGACCCCGAAAAAAAAGGCAGGGTGATAGACGTGGTACAGACAGGATACACTCTCAACGGCAAAGTAATCCGCTACGCAAAAGTAGTTGTAGGAGCATAATACGATGGCAGAGAAAAGAGATTATTACGAAGTCCTCGGAATAACCAGGAACGCTTCGGAAGACGATATCAAGAGCGCATACAAGAAAGCGGCGCTCAAATGGCATCCCGACCGCTGGGTGAGCGGCACGGAGGCGGAAAAGAGAACGGCCGAAGAGAAATTCAAGGAAGCGTCGGAAGCCTACTCCGTGCTCAGCGACAGCGGCAAGAGGGCGAAATACGACAATTTCGGCTTTGCCGGAGTGGACGGTGCCTCGGGACAGGACTGGAGCCAGGGCTTCGGCAATCTTAATGACATACTCAACAATCTGTTCGGAGGAGCCTTCGGCGGTGGATTCGGTGGATTCGGTGGATTCGGCAGCAACGGAGGCGGGCAGAGGGTCAACCGAGGAAGAGACATACGCACTCACGTAAGACTCACCCTCGAGGAAATCGCAAGCGGAGTCGAGAAGGAAATAAGCATAGAGCGTTTCCGCGAATGTCCGGAATGCAGCGGGCGGGGAACAAAAAATGCCGCCGACGTGAAATCCTGCCCCACTTGCAAGGGCAACGGTCAGATACAGCACGTTACCAACACCATCTTCGGAAGGACTATGACGACATCCACCTGCCCGCAATGCCGGGGTGAAGGGAAGATTGTCACCAATCCCTGCCGGAACTGCGGCGGCACCGGCCTTGTTCGCAAACGCGAGACCGTAAGAGTTCGGATTCCTGCGGGAATGGAGGACGGTATGACCTTGACGATGCACGGGGAAGGACACGCCGCCGAGCACAAGGGAGTCAACGGTGACCTCCTGATAGTGGTCGAGCAGTTGGGACATCCCCAACTCCGCAGGCAGGGCTCAGACCTGTTCTACACCACCACCATATCGGTAACGGACGCCATACTGGGATGCGAGATAAGCATTCCCTGCCTCGGTGGAATCCAGAAAAAGAAGCTCGACCCGGGCACACAGTCCTGCACCGTCATAAGAATGAAAGGCGAGGGACTCCCTTCGCTCAACAGTTACGGACGCGGAGACCTGTATGTAAAAGTTTTCGTATGGATTCCCAAGAGACTCTCGCGGACGGAAAAGGACGCGCTGGAACAGATGCGGAACAGCGGAAGTTTCAAACCGGACCCGAGCAGAGATGACAAAGCGATATTCGACCGCGAAAAAAATATTTTTTAGCGATAAATATTTGTCAGTATAAAAAATATTCATACCTTTGCAGTCCACAAAAAGCAGCCTCTCTTCGAACGGTTTGATGATGCTGCAACCAAAAGAAAAAAGACAATGGATCTTATCAAAATCGTCGAGCAGTCTTTCGCAAATGAGAAAGTTGCCAAATACCCTGAGTTCAAGGCGGGGGACACAATCACAGTCACCTACAAGATTAAGGAAGGAGACAAGGACAGACTCCAGAAATTCAGAGGCGTAGTCATTCAGATAAGCGGAGCCACACCCTTTACCAGGACGTTCACCATCCGTAAGGTTTCCGGTGGCATAGGCGTGGAGAGGATATTCCCTTATGAGTCGCCAGCCATCGAAGAAATCGAGGTCAACAAAGTGGGTAAGGTCCGCAGGGCGCGCATCTTCTATCTCCGCAATCTCGCCGGAAAGAAGGCTCGCATCAAGGAGAAGAAGTTCGTCGCAAAGACAAAAGAATAACATACTTCCGACCGGTCAATCCGGTCAATCCGGCTCCTTAGCTCAACTGAATAGAGCATCTGACTACGGATCAGAAGGTTACAGGTTTGAATCCTGTAGGAGTCACGAAAAACCGCAATAGAAGCAATTCTACTGCGGTTTTTTCATTTTCTTTTCCAATTATTTTCCAATATTGTCGGTTTGGGGGAGAGTAAAGGATTTGAAAAATTGACATGTTGTTCTATCCATTTCTTAAGGTATAATCTGTTACGCTCAACCCACTGACTGCATAGTTTGTAGCTGGTACCTTGATATACTATTGGCGTTTTATAATAGCGTACTTGCCATTCTTCCACAATATCTTGTTCAAGCACAAGGCAGGGAAAGTTTATGTCAAATGTATCCTTACTATAT